>CACZRN010000057.1 GCA_902783625.1 uncultured Prevotellaceae bacterium | reverse complement strand
GATGTTTATGCGTCCGCAGTAGGTATCACGTGTCATCACCGGTGTGCGTCGGCGACGGGGATACATTGTCTTCATCTCGCCCGTGGCAGCCTCCACACGCTCCACTTTCTCCGTGAACCACTCACCGATAGGCACGCCGGCATTGAAGTCGTTGGTGCCCATGAAAATGATTATGGCGTCGAAGTCGTCGCCGTGCTCATCCTGCAGTCGTTTTGCCTGTGGCACCACGTCGTCCCATTGTCGTCCGCTGATGCCGTAGACGTATGGAGTGATGCCGAGCCACTCTTGCAGCAGTTGCCAGAACGGAGTTTCCGAGGCTTTAGTGTTTGGGTCGGTGATGGAGTCGCCAATGTAAGCCACGCGCTTGCCGGCCCACGGATGCACGATGGAGTGGATAGTGTAGGGTTCAGAGTGTAGAGTCTTTCCTTTCCTCTGGCCGAATGCCATCGATGTGGCTGCCAGTATAATTGCCAATATAACAATGCGCTTCATGATAATTGATAATTGAAAATTGATAGTTGATAATTATGATTACCATTCTTCTTTCCACTCTCCTTGTTCCATATCATCTAAACTTTCAGGAATACTTTTTTCTTGTAAAGGAAATAGAGGAACAGCCAGCAGAGAGACACGTAGACTATTGAGTTGAACAGCGGCTGTGCGGGTTCGGGGAGCAGGTTCTTGATTCCGTTACCTACCTCCCATGTGGTGTCCCAGAAACGTATAAACCGCTGCGCCAGGTAGATGGTGATGGAGTTCATGCCGATGACTACGAAGAAGAATGTCCAACCGCGATGGTTCTTCACGTCGATAATCCAGTAGAACAGTGCGAACATGAGGAGCGAATAGGCACCCACTACGAGCACGAACGTACTGGTCCACAGTTTCTTGTTTATCGGGAACACGGTGCTCCACAGTAGCCCTACTGCGAGCATTGCGAGTCCGGCCAGAATCATATACACCACCTTGCGGCTCTCGGTCAGCCCCTCGCGCTTCAGTTTCACAAACTCTCCCGTCGCCATTCCCAGCAGTGCCGTGGCGATGGCAGGAATGAGTCCGAGAAGGCCCTCGGGGTCGATATTACCTTGATAGAGCGCTCCCGGCAAGAAGTTTCTGTCTACCCATCCCGCTATCGACCCTTCGGCCGAGAAGATGTCGGCACCTGCCCCATCAGGGGCGGGGATGAATCCCATCACCAGCCAGTAGCCCACGAGTATTGCGCCAATGATAACGGTGCGCGCCTTCCAACCCGTGTTCATATAGATCAACGCTCCGAACATCCACGCCAATCCGATGCGTCCGAGCACGCTGGCATAGCGCTGCTCAGAGAAGTTGAGATTGACGAGAAATCCGTTGTAAAGTATGCCAAGCAGCACAAGGATGAGTCCGCGACGGAATATCTTCTTGTATATTGCCGCACGGCTCTTTCCGCTCTTACGCTGTTTCTCAAGAGAGAACGGGAACGAGATGCCTGCTATGAACAGGAACAGCGGGAAGATGGTGTCCATGAACGCCAGTCCGTGCCAATCGACATGGTGCATCTGCTGTGCCAAGGCTTCGGTGAATCCGCAGGGAATGAGCGTGGCAAGGCCTGTCACAAGACCGGCGCCACCCATGATGAACAGCATGTCGAACCCACGCAGGGTGTCGAGCGATTGTAGTCGCCCCTTTATCGGAGCGTCGCCTGATGTGTTTTTCTTCATAAATATCGTGTTTAGTATCTAATTCAAATACATAGCAATCGAGATTGCCCGTAACAAGAATAGCTGACAACCTACTTGCAGAGTTTGCAGCCCTCGCATTTGTTCAGCTCGCCACGGAAGCGCTTATCGACAAGATACCGCAGACGGTCGCGCAACGGAGAGAGCTCTATCTTCTCTATCACTTCGCCAACAAATGCCACCTGCAACATCATCTGCGCCTCCCTGAGGCTGATGCCGCGCTGCCGCATATAGAACAGTGCCTGCTCATTGAGCTGTCCGACGGTGGAGCCATGCGAGCACTTCACATCATCGGCATAGATCTCGAGCATCGGCTGGGTGAACATGCGTGCCTCTCGAGTGACGCAGATATTCTGGTTCACTTCTTCCGAAACGGTCTTTTGAGCATCTTGACGCACGAGTACCTTACCGGCAAAAGCACCCGTCGATTTATCATCGAGCACGTACTTATACAGCTCGCGACTTGTGCAATGTGCGGTCTGATGGTCTATCAGCGTGTTGTTATCGACATGCTGTTGCTTGTCGGCTATCACGCAACCGTTGCATGAGCATTCAGCACCTTCGCCCTTAAACGCCAGACGCAGTGTGTTGCGCGTCATTCCGTTGTGAAGGGTAATCACATTGTGCACCACACGGCTGTCGGCTTGCTGACTGATATAAACATTGCTCACGCGAGTGTTTTTATAGTGAGTCTCCTCGAGCGAATAAAGTTCGAGCGATGCATTCCTTCCCACAAACGCCTCTACCACCTCGGTGGCGAGGAAAGGACGATCGTCGGAGGCGTGGTCGCAGAACAATAATTTCACGGCAGCACCCTCCTCTACCACTATCAACACGCGGCGATTTACCATTAGATCAACGTCCGACCGTAATATATTCACCACCTGCACTGTCTTGTCGGCAATGATACCTCGTGGCACATACACGAGCAGTCCGTCTTGCGCAAGTACAGTGTTCAACGCGGTAACACCATCAGCGGTGAAATCGGCAATTTTTGAATAATATCTACCGATGAAATCGGGATTTTTCAAACAATAGTCTTTCAGCGAATCAATCACCACTCCATTGGTGCTGTGCGGTGTGTGAGAGGCGGTGAGCAATGGCTGGTCGTTGACAACAAAATATAGCAATGTGCTCAGGTTGGGCACATCGCAACGGAATGCCTCATAGGGATCGACGGGAATAGCAAGGCGATTAAGGTTCAACCCATAGTCGGGAGCGAACAGTGCCTGCATGTCGGTGTAGCGATATTCCTCTTGTTTCTTAGAAGGGAACCCCAACCGACAGAAGTTTTCGAATGCCTCATCGCGTACAGCATTCATCGGTGCTGCGCTATGATTGCATATCATCTCGCGACACGATGTAAAGAGATCTATATATTGCTGTTCGCTATTCATTCTTCGCCAATTTCTTCTTTTATCCAATCATATCCGCGCTCTTGTATTTCCTTTGCGAGCTCGGGGCCTGCGGTCTTAACAATTCTGCCCTGATAGAGCACGTGCACCACGTCGGGACGTATCATCTCGAGTAGGCGGTCGTAGTGAGTGATAACAATGCACGACGTCTCTGGGGTGCGGAGTTTATTGACACCTTCGGCAACAATGCGCATGGCATCGACATCAAGTCCTGAGTCTGTCTCATCAAGTATCGACAGCTTTGGCTCGAGCATTGCCATCTGGAAAATCTCGTTACGCTTCTTCTCTCCACCACTGAATCCCTCATTAACCGAACGATGCGACAGTTTCGAGTCGAGATCCACTATCTTACGCTTCTCACGCATAAGTTTCATAAAATCAGATGCGTTCAGCGGTTCGAGCCCCTGAAACTTACGTTTCTCGTTGACGGCAGCCTTCATGAAGTTTGTCATCGACACGCCTGGAATCTCCACAGGATACTGAAATGAGAGGAACAATCCCTCGTGGGCTCTGTCCTCGGGCTTCATCTCGAGCAGGTTCTTACCGTTGAACCATGCCTCACCCTCAGTCACTTCGTAGAGCGGATTACCTGTGAGCACAGCGCTCAGCGTAGATTTCCCACTCCCATTCGGACCCATGATGGCATGTGTCTCACCGTCATTGATGGTCAGATTTATTCCTTTCAATATCTCTTTACCTGCAATAGAGGCGTATAGATTCCTTACTTCCAACATATATATATTACACTTTTAGGCTATTTTTATTCGTGATGTCTATCCTACTGTTCCTTCGAGTGACACGCTTAGCAGTTTCTGTGCCTCAACCGCAAACTCCATTGGCAATTTGTTGAGTACTTCCTTAGCATATCCGTTCACTATCAATCCCACCGCCTGTTCTGTGGGAATACCACGCTGATTGCAATAGAAAAGCTGATCTTCGGATATTTTTGACGTTGTGGCCTCGTGCTCTACAATCGCTGTTTCGTTGTGAACATCCATGTAAGGGAACGTGTGAGCACCGCATTTACTTCCAAGCAACAGCGAGTCGCACGACGAATAGTTGCGTGCATTTTCAGCATTTGGCGACACACGCACAAGTCCGCGGTAAGAATTCTGTGAATACCCTGCCGAGATACCCTTTGAGATTATCGTCGATGTGGTATCTTTGCCGAGATGTATCATCTTCGTACCGGTGTCAGCTTGCTGGAAATTGTTCGTCACCGCCACGCTATAGAATTCCGCATGCGACCCGTCGCCACGCAATACACACGACGGATACTTCCACGTCACAGCACTACCCGTCTCCACCTGTGTCCACGACAGCTTCGCGTTCACACCACGCAGTTCACCACGCTTCGTCACCAGATTAAGCACTCCTCCTTTTCCGTTCTCATCGCCAGGATACCAATTCTGCACTGTGGAATATTTTACCTCGGCATTGTTCATTACCACAATTTCCACTATTGCCGCATGCAACTGATTCTCATCGCGCATCGGAGCAGTACAGCCCTCAAGATATGAGACATAGCTGTCGTCGTCGGCTACAATAAGCGTACGCTCAAACTGACCTGTATTGCGGGCATTAATGCGGAAATAGCTACTCAGTTCCATTGGGCAACGCACACCTTTGGGGATATAAACAAACGACCCATCAGAGAATACTGCCGAGTTGAGTGCTGCGAAGAAATTGTCGCGATAAGGAACTACCGTACCCAGATATTGCTTTACAAGCTCGCCGTGCTCCTTTATCGCCTCACCGATGGAACAGAAGATGACTCCTTTCTCGCGCAGTTTTTCCTTGAACGTCGTCTTCACCGACACCGAGTCCATGATTGCATCTACTGCGGTGTTACCACTCAGCGCCAACCGCTCTTCGAGGGGGATACCCAGCTTGTCGAACGTCTTTTCAAGTTCAGGATCTATTTTACCATTACCCTTTGGCTTCTTCGCCATGGGGTCAGCGTAGTAAGAAATGCTCTGATAATCAATTTCGGGCAACTGCAAGTGTCCCCACTCGGGTTGCTTCATGGTCTGCCAATGACGGAAGGATTTCAAACGGAAATCGAGCATCCATTCCGGTTCGCCCTTTTTGGCAGAGATCAGTCGCACAACATTCTCGTCGAGCCCTGTGGGGATGACCTCGGTATGCACATCAGTAGTAAAGCCGAACTCATACTTCTTTTCAGCTATACTGCGCACAAGCTCATTCCCCTCACCCTGACGAGTTGAGGGAGTCTGCACTTTATCTGCCTGACTGTATTTGTCGTTGTCCATCTGAAAAACTGAAACTGTTCCGCAAAATTACAAAAAAAGCATAACATTGCTGTGCAACATGCTATTTTTTATTTTTCTGCTGCGAGTCTTTTTCTTTCTTCTTGTTCTTTTGTTTCTTATCCTGCTTTTCTGTTTGATCACTCTTTCGCTCTTTCTTGTGGAATTTAAGACCAGGCTTTACCTTCATCTTCTTCAAGTCGTCGGTGTCGGTGGCAACGAAAGAGCAATAGAGATCAGCAATTCTGCCTATGTTGACAATTGTTCCGTTTGCTTGTGCACCGTCACTATTTATATCTACATTCAAGTTCTTGAATTTCATTCTCTTATAGCTGCATTCATCCACATGGCACCCCACAGTACCTATTGGCAGCTTGCCACCCTTCTCACGTCGCATCTTAGCAGTGCGCACCTTCGAGATGTCTATCTTATAATTACCGCTAAACGTGACATTGCCGATGTCGGGCAATCCCAGCACCTGCCCCAAGCGATATCCGTTGGCAGAAGCATTTCCCATGAGATATTTGTTTATCTCATCGATGCCAAACGAGAAATTCAGTGTCCCACCGGCATTGCGTAACACTCCCTGAAAATTTTCTTGTTTCCACTTGACAAAGATGCTGCCATTGTAATATAAATCGCCAAGATTATGGAACTGTTTCATCATGAGTTTCTTCACGACAAACTGGTTGATTATCCTTGTTTTGATATCACCTTTCGCCTGCATGCTGTTCACGTCGAAGCGGATGAGGAACTTTCTTTTCTTGTTCAGCCGCGACAAATCTCCCGTAGCTTTGATTGTAAGTTTCTTGTCGTCGGTGTCCACTCTGATATTACGAAAAGCAATGGTACTGTCAGAACCTGTCATGCTTGTGTGCACATTTAGCGGAAGACTGAAATTCTTCAGTGCCGGAGCAAACGGACGTGAGATGTCTTTCAGGAACACACGGCATACAATCTCGTCGGCATGATACCACAGGTGGCGATTCCGTTTCTTGCTTGGCAAACAGAAATGGGCATGTGGCACCTTAACGGTAGTATTTATCTGCTGCACCAGCACATCGGTGAGGTGCATGCTGTCGCGGTTGGCGTGAATGACAGCATTCAGTTTTGGTACATCAAATCCCGTCACCTTATCCTTCAGCACACAGTGTTTCAGATTGGCTATCAGCGTATCAGCGGCGAGAGAGTCGATAACGACATTCAAGTCTGCCGTGATGTCGAGATGCCCCACATCAAAGAATCCGCGCTTTGGTCGCCCTGTGTTCTTTCGGGGAAGACCGTTGTCGGTTTTCATGTTCAAGCCTTTCACGTCAAGCTTCCCCTTACTGCCGTCAATCTCGAAGAGAGCCTGATGAAGCGAGAACTCCGACGTGTTGTAGCTGCCATGAATGTCGTGCAGTTTTACACTGCTGATATCCACGCCAATCTTCTCTTTCTTCGTTTTCGAAGTGCTACTGCCATTTGCCCGCAAGGAATCAACAATAAACTGGAAATTAGCAAGCGAGTCTTTCGAGGGTTTTAGGATTTTCACGTCGAGACCTTTCACCTCGAGATCGTTCACTACCACCCTTTTCTTCAACAGTTGCCACAATTCCACATTCGTTGACAGTCGCTCCATCTGCAACATCTTCCGCTGCTGTTGATCGTCAACAACAAGACCATAGAGATTTATATCGTGCGACACGATATCCACACTTGCGCTGTCGATATCGACACGTGTGCCAAGCTTCTTCGACAGCAACGATGTGGCTTCCCTGACAATACGGTTATGCACCGACTTTGAATTCAAAAGCGCGGTACATATTGCTATCAACAGCATCATTACAATAAGAATGATGCCAAGCACTTTGCATATTGTCTTCAGTATCTTTACCAATTTATGTCAGATAAATCAAAAACACGGATTTGGCGAACTCTTTTATCCGTCAAACCCGTGCTTTATTTAACATACGATACAGGTAGGTTACAACTTCTGTTGTACCTCAATCTCAGTGAATGTCTCGAGGATATCGCCCACCTGTATGTCGTTGAAGTTAACGAGCGAGATACCGCATTCGAGTCCTGTTGCCACTTCCTTTGCATCGTCCTTGTAGCGCTTGAGTGCATCGATAGGAGCGGTGTGCACGACGATACCATCGCGAATAACGCGTGCCTTGTCTTTGTTGTGCACTTTTCCGTCGGTGACGAGTCCACCGGCAACAGTGCCCACCTTCGATATCTTGAACACCTGCTTGACCTCGATTTCACCAGTGATAATCTCTTTCTTCACCTTGTCGAGCATTCCCTCCATCGTCGATTTCACCTCTTCGATAGCATCGTAGATGATTGAATAGGTGTCAATCTCCACATCTTCGCGTTCTGCCAACCTACGGGCTTCGACCGAAGGACGCACCTGGAATCCAACGATAATAGCTTTCGAGGCACTTGCCAGCATCACGTCGTTCTCCGAAATCTGTCCCACTGCCTTGCTGATGACATTCACCTGCACTTTCTCTGTGGATAGCTTCAGGAACGAGTCTGACAATGCCTCTATCGAACCGTCGGTGTCACCCTTCACGATGATGTTCAGTTCGTGGAACTCTCCCAGTGCAATGCGGTGCGAAATCTCGTCGAGACCGAGCACATGACGTGTACGCAGACTCTGCTCGCGCTGCAACTGCATACGTTTGTTGGCGATGTCCTTCGCCTCCTGCTCCGACTCCATCACATGGAAGCTGTCTCCAGCGGTGGGAGCACCATTCAAACCAAGTATGATCACTGGCTCTGCAGGACCTGCGCTCGTGATGCGGGCATTACGCTCATTGAACATTGCCTTTATCTTACCGAAGCTCGTCCCGGCGATTACCACGTCGCCAACCTTGAGCGTACCGTTACTGACAAGCAGCGTCGACACATAGCCGCGACCCTTGTCGAGCGACGACTCGATGATTGAGCCTGTTGCCTTACGGTTGGGATTTGCCTTCAGATCGAGCATCTCTGCCTCGAGCAATACCTTCTCGAGAAGTTCCTGAACACCCATTCCCTTCTTCGCGCTGATTTCCTGACACTGATACTTTCCGCCCCATTCTTCCACGAGCAGATTCATTTGTGCGAGGTCTTCGCGAATCTTGTCGGGGTTAGCGCCGGGTTTGTCTATCTTATTGATAGCGAACACCATCGGCACGTTGGCTGCCTGAGCGTGTGCGATAGCCTCTTTCGTGGTAGGCATCACCGAGTCGTCGGCAGCGATGATGATGATTGCTATATCGGTGACCTGAGTACCACGGGCACGCATTGCGGTGAATGCCTCATGACCAGGAGTATCGAGGAATGTGATGCGGCGACCGTCTTCGAGCTTCACGTTATATGCACCGATGTGCTGTGTGATACCACCAGCCTCGCCGGCGATGACGTTAGTCTTGCGGATATAGTCGAGCAACGATGTCTTACCATGGTCCACATGTCCCATCACGGTAACGATAGGAGCGCGTGGCACGAGGTCGTTCTCATCGTCTTCTTCCTCGCTGACAGCTTCTTGCACCTCTGCACTTACATACTCTGTGGTGAATCCAAACTCGTCGGCTACGAGGTTGATTGTCTCGGCATCGAGGCGCTGGTTTATCGACACCATAATACCTACGCTCATCAGAGTGCTTATCACCTGCGTGACGCTGATATTCATCATCGTAGCCAGCTCGCTCACAGTGACAAACTCCGTCAGCTTGAGCACTGTGCTCTCGCTGCGCTCTGCTGCTGCCTCCTCTGCCATCTTCTCCTGCACAGCCTCGCGCTTTTCCTTACGATACTTAGCGCCTTTCTTGCTCTGGCTCTGCTTGTTGGTGAGTCGTGCGAGTGTCTCTTTTACCTGGCGTGCCACATCTTCTTCGTTCACCTCGAGAGGCTTCTGGTTGCGTCCGCGGTTCTTCTTTTTCTTACCGCTCTTACCTGAGCCGCCGCTCTGCTGCACTTGGTTGGCAGCATCGTTGATATCTACACGCTCCTTATTGATGCGCACACGCTTTTTCTTCTCGCTATGCTGCTGTGCAGCTTTCTCCTCGCGCTCTTTCTTGCGCTCCTCCTTCGATTTCTTCTTCGGACGAGTGCTTTGATTTATTGAGTCGAGGTCAATCTTTCCGAGCACATTCACCTTCGGGGCGTTCAGTATCTTCTTCTCGCTCTTCAGATGGAACACCTCTGCCTGTGGCTCTTCCTGCTTCGGAGTGTCCTCCTCTGCCGGCTCTGGTTCCGGCTCCTTTTTGGGCTCTGGCTTAGCTTTCTGCTTCGGCTTCTCTATGGGTTGTTCCACTATAGGTGCGCTCTTCTCCTCTTGCTTCTCTGCCTTTTGGTGGCTCTCGGCAGCAGCCACCTCGGTTTCTGCAACGGTCTTCACTTCTTTCTTCTCGACGGTTTTCTCCTTCGGCTTGCGTCCAATTCCGTCGAGGTCTATCTTACCAAGAGTCTTGAATTGTGGCTGTGCGCGCTTCTCGAGCAATGCCTCGGCACGCTCTTCCTCAACCTCCTTCGGTTTCTTCTCCTTAGGCTTCTTCACAAACAGCTTATCGGCTTGCGTCTTCACGTCGGCATCCTGCTTGAATGCCTCAACCAACGCACTGTACTGTTCGTCGGAAAGCTTGAAGTTAGGATCGGATTTAACCTCACCAAGGTCTTTCTTCTTTTCAAGGAACTCAACTGCCGTTTGAATTCCGATATTCAATTCGCGTAATGCTTTGTTAAATCTAATACTCATCTGCTTCGTTCTTTATTCCTCTTTGATAATATTGAAGTGAAAATTGTTTTTTCGCGGGTTCCCCGTTTTTCTATTTTATTCAAACTCCGAGTTCAGTATGTTCAGTATGTAATCCACTGTTTCCTCTTCGAGGTCGGCTCTCTCTATGAGCATCTCGCGCGGAGCCTTTATCACCTGCTTTGCGGTGTCGAGTCCGATAGCCTTCAGCGAATCGATAATCCACTGGTCTATCTCATCGGCAAACTCCTCAAGGTAGATATCCTCCTCGTTGTCTGCTCCGTCGAGTTCACGGAACACGTCGATGGTGTATCCTGTGAGCATCGAGGCGAGCTTGATGTTCAGTCCTGAGCGACCAATGGCGAGGCTTACCTCCTCTGGCTTCAAGAACACCTCGGCCTTCAGCTCCTCCTCGTTCACGTTGAGGCTGCTGATGGTAGCGGGACTCAGTGCGCGCTGTATGAACAGCTTAGTGTTCGAGGTGTAGTTTATCACGTCGATATTCTCTCCTCCGAGCTCACGTACTATGCCATGCACACGGCTACCCTTCACACCCACGCAGGCTCCTACGGGGTCGATGCGGTCGTCGTAGCTCTCCACAGCCACCTTCGCTCTCTCACCTGGCATACGGGCAATCTTCTTGATAGAGATGAGTCCGTCGGCAATCTCAGGCACCTCAGCCTCGAGCAGACGCTCCAGGAAGTCGGGACTTGTGCGGCTGAGAATAATCTTCGGGTTGTTGTTCTCGTTGTCAACACGCAGTATGATGGCACGGATTGTCTCACCCTTGCGATACTGATCCTTCGGTATCTGCTCAGTGCGTGGCAATATCAGTTCGTTGTTCTCGTCATCGACGAGCAGCACCTCGCGCTTCCATACCTGATACACCTCTGCCGACACCACCTCGCCAACGCGGTCTTTATACTTGTTATACAGCGAGTCGTGCTCGAGTTCAAGAATCTTCGAAGCCAGTGTCTGGCGCAGGTTCAGGATAGCTCTTCTGCCGAACTTGGCAAAATCTACCTTCTCCGACACCTCTTCGTCAACCTCGTAGTCGGGGTCTATCTTCTGTGCCTCCGTGAGCGATATCTGCTTGTTGGCGTCCTCCACGTCGTCGTCGTCGACAACGATACGGTTGCGGTAGATCTCGAAGTCGCCCTTGTCGGGGTTCACAATCACGTCGAAATTCTCGTCACTGCCAAAAATCTTGGCGATCACGTTGCGGAAACTCTCCTCCAACACGCTCACCAGAGTGGTGCGGTCGATATTCTTCGTCTCTTTAAATTCTCTGAAGGTGTCGATCATGCTGACGCCCTCTGTTTGTTTTCTTGCTGCCATAGCTTTATTTGAAACTTATTAGATATTTTGTATATTTCACTTCGTGCATGTCGTAGGTGTAGTCAACGTCTTGCAACTGTGGACGCTTCTTGCCTTCCACCTTCACCTTCTCGCTCACGGCGACGGTGAACTTTGTGCCGTCAACGGCTTTCAGCACTCCCTTTACCTTCTTTCCATCGGCAGTAAGCACTTCCACCTCTTTCCCGACATGGTTGATATATTGCTGTGCCACCTTGAAAGGCTGCCCCAATCCAGCTGAGCCCACCTCGAGCTCATAGTCCTCGTCGTCGCGGTTCAGACGGTCTTCTATATACCGGCTCAGCTCCACACAGTCTTCAATCCACACACCATCGGCATGGTCGATCTCCACAAGAATCTTATTCTCGCTGCTAATCTCCACGTCAACCAGGAAATAACTCTTATCCTCGAGCCATTCCTCTACAATGCTTTTTACTACGTTTCTGTCTATCATATCAATAGTTTAAAATAAAATGAGGAACCCTCTCAGGAGTCCCTCATTCCTCTGAACGGCTGCAAAATTACTAAAAATTATTCTTTCCGCCAAACTTTTTCTTGATTTTCAGCTTTTTATAGCCTTTTTTGCTCTCATTTGCGCTACATCATGCACGATGTCACGCCCAGTGTGGTGCCTATCGCTGTGAGTATTGCCAACAGCGTTTGGATGACGAATTTCAGGATTTCTTTCTTTCCCATAGTGTTTTCCTCTCTAAATTCTACACTCTGCACTCCATTAAGGCTCCTGCTCCTCATCTGGCGTCGAGGTGTCAACAGCGTTCTTCGGAGCTTCCTTCATCTTCACTCCCGTGATGAACTGTATGGTCTTCTTCGAACCCTTCTGGCTGCCACCAGTCATCTGAGGGATAAAATTTACACGAGCGCCGAGAATATTCTCCTGCACACTAAAGTCGGCTGCGGTGTTAGCCGGTGCGGTATGAAGACCGATGCGGAAGAATCCGAAGCCGTCGAGCTTGATGCTGTGAGAGTTCTGCAGCTCATCCTTCATCACTTCCACAAGCTCGGTGAGCACAGCCACCACGTCCGACTTCTTCACGGTGCAGTTGCGCTGTATGCGCTCGGCTATCTCCTGAGTGCCGATGGTGTTAGTCATTACTGAACGGGCGTACCACTTGCCCGAAAATTCTGAATTCTTACGATTGTTTTGGTACAAACGATAAAGTACTGCCATAATTTTAAATGTGTTTTTAAATGGTTAATAAATAATGATTAATTAAGATTGGTTGTTACCCTGTGTCTTATAGCCTACTCAGATTCTCTCTCACATGCTATCCGGATTCACATATCGATTTCAATCTTTGTCTGCTTCGACGATGCGAAATTACTGCAACTTTTTATCCCTCGCAAGCGATTTACATCTGTAGTGTTAACCACAATAGATCTTTCATAATTACTCAGGAACAACAAAATAGTCCCAAGAGTAAGCCTATATTAATTAAGGTAATATTATAGCACTTGGCATTCTTTCTCGCTTTTTCTCATACCGGCCACCACCCCAGCCCCTCCTCCAAATGAGGGGAAGCTCCGAGGTGAGACTTCTATTGCAGTGTTCCAGCCACTGCATAGCTGGCTTCCACTATCGATGTGCCTATGGCACACATTACGACTTCTGTGTTTATGCCAACTGACATATCATTGCCTTATAAAAAAGACTCCCTGCGGCTCAATGCCCAGGGAGTCTTCTGTTATACACTTTTCACTCTTCGTTTTTCACTCTTCACTTCAAAATGCGGCTGTGGCCGCATTTTGGTCATTTCTTCATCTCATTGATGATAACCTGTATGTCAGCGGTCGAGATCTTGCCGTCGTTGTTGAGGTCGTAGCTCATATTCTGCGAGGTTTGAGGCTTCTTCATCTCGTTGATGATAACCTGTATGTCAGCGGTTGACACCTTGCCGTCGCCGTTGAGGTCGTAGGAGGTGCCTGCTTTCTTGAACACCACCCACTCGCCGGCCACTATGGTGTTGTTTTTAATCACTCCATAGTCCTCGGCAAATGTTGCTCCCGTAGGCTCGGCGATGGCGATGCCGTCGCTGAAATCCAGTGCGTGGAAGTTCAGTACCGACCCTTGCGTGCCGCCCTTAGCCTTCACCTCCGTGCCTTCGCCCGACATGATGATAGAGGGGAAGTTACCATCGGCTGAGAACTTGCGCCCCTGCATACCATTGTAGATGTCGTTGCACTCTGCCGACACTTTAACGCCGTCCTTAAACTCCACGTCGGCGTATGTCTGGAATGCCACGCCACCCGATTTGATGTTGAGTTCTCCGTCGCCCGAGAAGGTCACCTTGCTGCCCTCGGTATTAGCCTTTAGTTGCATGCCAACCGACAATCCAGGCATGTTGATGGTATTCTTTCCTATCAACTTCACATTTAGGTTGTCAATCTTCGAGAGGATGCCTACTGTGCCATCGTAGGTGACATTCACTCCAGAGAGTGTGAGAGTGTTCGTAGCGACGTCGTAGGATGTTCCTGGCACTTGTGTGCTATGGTTGAACGCATGGACATCTTTTATCCATAGATCTAAGTAGAAACATTCCGTCGTTGTTTTCCAACCGTTAAAATTATGCTGCACTGTCCACCCTCTGTTGCTTGCTGCCGTCACCTGTTCGCTTGTTACTTCATTTCCTTCTTCGGGATCGCTGTGGTCCACTGCACGTAATGTAGATGCCTGCGGCACAAGATTGGCAACAAGATTAGTCATGGCCTCGCCTTTAATCCTATTACTATATATGTTGAGAGGTCCTGTCAGTTTAGTGTTGAACAACAGGTCGAGCGAGGTGAGTCTGTTTTTATGACATTCGAGTCTTGTCAGGTTAGTTGAGTTCTTAAGCGAGAGTTCGGTGATGCGATTATCTGAGCAGGCGAGCGATGACAAGTTCTTATTCGAGACATCGAGACTCGTTATCTTGTTGCTGCTACAATCCAACGTCGTTATTCCTGTGAAATTAGAGAGGTTCAGCGTCTCTAATTGGTTATTCGAGCAATCCAGAGTCTTAAGAATGGAGTTGCTGCTGGTGGGCAGTTTCAATGTTGTCAATTTATTGTAGCTACAATACAATCCTGTCAACCCTGTGTTCTGCGATACGTCCAATGTTGTCAGTTCGTTGTTGATGCAATACACAGTCGTCAGTTTCGATGTTGCAGGCAGAGTGAGTATCTGCAAATTACAGTCACGGCAGTATAGTGTCTGCAGATCTGGGAAAGCCGACAAATCAAGTGATGCGAGAGCAGTATATTGACACCTCAGATATTTCAGCTTGGGTTGTCCGAGGAACCAAGATGTTGTGGGCAGTCCCAGTACCGAGAGCGAGGTGTTGTTGGAGCATTCAAGACTTATCAATTTAAAATTAGCCGACACGTCAAGCTTCGATAATGAGTTTTTACTGCAGTCGAGTGTATTCAATCCACTGAAATATTGTATTCCTTCAAGAGATGAAATACCCATATTAGGAACACTAATGGCATCGATGTCGTTCACAACTATGTCGGCAAGAATGCCACCGTATTCCTGTATATACTTATGGGTGATGTATCCACCATTCTCCTGCTGCACCTTGATTATGAAATTATCTGACAGCAGATAGTTCCTGAATGTGGCATCGGGGAAGTGAGCTTCGTCAACGGGCACACCTTTATACATGAGAAGATGTACGGAAGGATTACCATCGCTGCTCACAAACGTCTGTTGGCTTGCATCGAAGGAAGTGGCATAAGAAGTAACCTTTGGTGCATAACACAAATCCGTAGTTTTGCTAAACGCTTTAAGGGTGTTTGCACAGGGTTCTCCTTTTGTTGAATAGCATTCCGCCCAAATGATGTCTTCCAATGTCAGCTGAGCCAGTTTGTAGAAAGCATTTGTGCAATTATATGCCCTGAATCTTTCCAATCCCTTGACTGAGAGTTTTTCATTTCCAGTAACACCCTCAATTGCATTTCCAGCACCATCTAAAGAACAAGTTATATCCAAACTCCCATTGCCCATTATAACAACCGAAGCTCCGCCTCCTATGGTAAGGGCATCCTCCTTTCCGCCCCTGAAAGCTGTTCCGTAAGGATCTTCCTCGTCTTTTATCACTTCTATTGTGGTATTTTTATTTAATCTTACCGGTGACGAGTCCGTTGCCTCTAAATCACACGGTGTCTCGAAAATGATTTTCAACCCAGTGCATTCCGTGTTGTATAGAGCGCGGTTGTAACTGCCAGTACGGTGAATGCTGACATTGCTCATACGCAGCGTCTTCGTGTCAGGATCGTATTTCACATAAAAGTCTTTTCCCGACTTATACTTTTTGATATTATCGCCTGTGACGTTTGAAGCATTGTCAGACGTAACATCAATACCGCCGACGCTGAAACCATAATTCGTGGCTGCAACACTGACGTTGGTACTGTGCAGACACATAAAGATGCACAGAAGGATGTAAACGAAAGAAGATCTTTTTCCCATAGTTTGCTATTTTTGTTTGTATTATTTCTCCAATGAATGCAAAATTAAAGAAAAACGAAAAAAAAACAAAAAATAATAAGATTTTTATTGCCATCAAAGCAAAAATGACATTGCTGATGTAATATTTGCATTGAATCAACGTTTTTATTTTATAAAACAATCTTATTATGAATAACCTTCATCGTGCGGCAGCCACTGCGGTGTGCCTGTTTCTGTATTTTCATTCTCTCTCGGCACAGGTAAGTGCCAAAGTAGATTATGCTTGGGAGCCTTTCGCTCTCAGTGATGTGACACTCGGCGACGGTTGCTTCCGACAGGCAATGGATCACCATGCCGAGTATGTGCTGTCGCTCGACGTCGACCGTCTGATACCCCATGTAAGGAAACGCTCAGGACTCACGCCAAAAGGCAAGAACTACGGCGGTTGGGAGACAAACGGAGGTGTGACACATGGGCATTACATGACATCCTGTGCCTTGTATTACAACGCTACCGGCGACACTCGTTTCCGCGAACGTCTCGACTACATGGTGGATGAGCTGCGGCAATGCCACGAGGCAGCTGACGGCGGGTGGTGGCTATCGGCAGGACTGAAGAAATCACTCGAGCAACTGAACCGCGGCGAGCTGACACTCAACCGCCCCGATGAGGCAGGGCAGCCGTGGAACGTGAACAACATGGGCAACGCATGGTATGGTGTGCATAAAGAGCTTGCGGGACTGCGCGACGCATGGCTATATGCCGGCAACGACAACGCGCGACAGCTGCTCATCGAGACTGCAGGCATGATAGTGCCCTACATCCTCGAAGCCAACAACGATCTCTTCCAGGCAATGCTGTCGGTGGAGCAAGGAGGTATGGCAGAGGTGATGACTGATATCTATGTCATCAGCGGTGACGAGCGTTTTCTACGCACTGCAGAGAAGTTCAATCATAAGAACGTTGTCTATCCGATAGCAAATGGCGACGATGTGCTCCGCTGGCGACATGCCAACGATCAGATACCTAAGTTTGTGGGTATCTCGCGAGAGTATATCTACACCAAGAATCCACTCTATCTGCAAGCAGCAAAGAATTTCTGGGAGATAGTCACCAAGCATCACACCACCGTGATTGGCGGCAACAGCTGCTATGAGCGTTTCGGTAAAGCCGACAGCGAATCGTTCTTGCTCGACTATCCCTCGGCAGAGACATGCAACACGTATAACATGCTGAAGCTGTCGCGCAACCTGTTTATGCTCACCGGCGAGAAGAAATATGCCGACTACTGCGAGTGGGCACTCTATAACCATATACTGGCATCGCTCGATCCCTGTCACATGGGCAGCATAACATATTACACCAACATGCAACCAGGCGGGATGAAGCAATACAGCACAGCGTACGACTCGTTCTGGTGTTGCGTGGGCAGCGGCATGGAAAATCATGCGAAGTATGCCGAGAATGTCTTCTATCACAACAACGACGGCACACTGCTCGTGAACATGTTTGTACCCGCAACGCTGATGTGGAAGGAGAAGGGTGTGAAAGTACGCATGGAGACAGCATTCCCCGAGAGCGACAAAGTGAGTATTTATGTCGAGGATAAGGGGCACTTCAGTGGCAATATAGCCCTTCGTAACCCGCAGTGGTGTAAGGGAGATGTGAGTGTCAGGCACAACGGCAAGAAAGTGACATACAATGCCGATGACGAATATATCAACATCAGCGGCATCAGCAAGGGTGACGTCATAGAGATAACACTGCCCATGACGCTGAACATACGTTGGGCTAACGACGGCAATCACCTCGGCTCGTTCACCTATGGTCCGCTGGTGCTGGCGGGGGTGTTGGCAGACGTGACTGACGGCAGCGATATCGTCGGCGGCAGCCTCGACAAGAAGACGGATGTGCCGGTGGCAGACATACCGCAGTTTAAGGGTAACCTGTCGAAGCCTGCCTCGATGGTGCGACACGAGAAGAATGCACTGGCATTCAGTGCAAAGGATATCAAAGGCAACAGCATAGCACTGCTGCCGTACTACAAAGTGCATCACAAACGCTATTCACTCTATTGGAATATCTACTCTGAGCAGGAGTACAAGGAAAAGCAGCGCAGCCTCAGCGATCATATCGTCGTCGGCAACAGCGACAGCGAGACGGCACACGCTTTTAAGTCGGCAGCCGACACCACAGGATGGTACGATGTGGGATGGGCAAAGAACAAGCAATATCGTCGCGCAAAGAAGGGTGGATGGTTTGAGTATAAGTTGAAAATCAACGCCGACAATGCCACGAAACCCTATAAACTCATCTGTCGTCTGTGGGGCGATGAGCCCGAGAAACCTTCTGCAACGGTGTATGTCGATAATGTGAAGGTGGGACAACTGTATCTGGAAGAGCGTCAGCATCTTACATACGTCGATCTCGTCTTCGACATTCCACTCGATATGACACGCGGGAAACGTGAGGTCAGCGTTAGGTTTGAAGCCGACGAGGGACATCGGTCGCCGGCACTGTTCGATGTGAAGATGACAACAAATACAGAGTATAAATAGTTGGCATTATAAAGTTTTTTAACTAAATATTCGCATTCAAACCATCGCAAATAGCTGAAATAATAGCATTTTTATTCGTTATTTACGTGAGAATTATCTACCTTTGCGCCGAATTTTAATTTTTTGATGTTATAAAACGAATTTTTTTAGATGAACGTAATTACAAAAACAATTTCGTTGCCTGATGGCAGAACCATCAGCATCGAGACCGGGAAAGTTGCAAAACAGGCCGACGGCGCAGCCGTGCTACGTATGGGCAACACCGTGCTGCTTGCCACTGTTTGTGCAGCAAAAGACGCAGTTCCCGGGACTGATTTTATGCCTTTGCAGGTAGACTATCGTGAGCAATACTCCGCAGCCGGTCGTTTCCCCGGCGGTTTCACAAAGCGCGAAGGCAAACCAAGCGACAATGAGATTCTCACATCACGCCTTGTTGACCGTGCTCTCCGTCCGCTGTTCCCTGATAACTATCATGCTGAGGTGTATGTGCAGGTAATGCTTCTCTCAGCTGACGGTATCGATCAGCCTGATGCACTCGCCGGATTTGCAGCATCTGCTGCCATGGCATGCTCAGACATTCCTTTCGAGTATTACATCTCGGAGGTGAGAGTGGCACGCGTGAACGGAGAGTATGTGGTGAACCCGACATACCAGCAGATGAAAGAAGCCGACATGGACATCATGGTGGGTGCTACGAAAGACAACATCATGATGGTTGAAGGCGAGATGAACGAAGTATCAGAGCAAGACCTCATCCAGGCCCTTAAGGTTGCCCACAAAGCCATCAAGCCGATGTGCGAGTTGCAGGAGCAGCTGGCCAAGGAACTGGGCACCGACGTTAAGCGCGAGTACGACCACGAGGTTAACGACGAGGAGCTGCGCGAGCAAGTGCGCCAGGAATGCTACACACGTGCTTATGCCGTGACAAGCCAGGCTCTCGAGAAGCAGGCACGCGCCGAGGCTTTCGAGAGTATCGTTGAAGATTTCAAGACTTCGTATGCCGCAGCACACGAGGACCTCAGCGAGGATGAGCTGGAAGAAAAGAACGCAATGATTGACCGCTACTACCACGATGTAGAGCGCGATGCTATGCGTCGTTGCATCCTCGACGAAGGCAAGCGCCTCGACGGACGCAAGACCGACGAGATACGCCCAATCTGGTGCGAGGTATCTCCACTGCCAATGCCACACGGAAGCAGTATCTTCACACGCGGAGAGACACAGAGTCTCTCTACATGTACGCTCGGTACGAAGCTCGACGAGAAGCTCGTCGACGACGTTCTCGACCGCGGCTACATGCGCTTCCTGCTCCACTACAACTTCCCACCGTTCTGCACAGGCGAGGCAAAAGCACAGCGCAGCGTAGGACGTCGTGAGATAGGACACGGACACCTCGCATGGCGAGCACTGAAAGGACAGATTCCTGCCGACTTCCCCTACACCGTGCGTCTGGTGAGCCAGATACTCGAGTCGAACGGATCGTCGTCGATGGCCACCGTATGTGCAGGCACACTCGCACTGATGGACGCCGGCGTACCAATGAAGAAACCTGTCAGCGGTATCGCAATGGGACTCATCAAGAACCCAGGCGAAGACAAGTATGCTATCCTCTCCGACATCCTCGGCGACGAAGACCACCTCGGAGATATGGACTTCAAGACCACTGGAACGAAAGACGGACTCACAGCCACTCAGATGGATATCAAGTGCGACGGCCTCTCATTCGAAATCCTTGAGAAGGCACTCATGCAGGCAAAGGCCGGTCGCGAGTACATCCTCGGCAAGCTCACCGAGACAATAGCCGAGCCACGCGCCGACTTCAAGCCACAGGTACCACGCATCGAGCAGTTCGACATTCCAAAGGAGTTTATCGGTGCCGTAATCGGTCCTGGCGGAAAGATTATCCAGCAGATGCAGGAAGACACCGGTGCTACCATTACCATCGACGAGATCGACGGCGTAGGCAAGGTGCAGGTATCAGCTCCAGATAAGGATAGCATCACAGCAGCCATCGCAAAGATCAAGGCTATCGTGGCCGTTCCCGAAGTGGGAGAGGTCTATGAGGGCACGGTGCGCTCAATAATGCCTTACGGTTGCTTCGTAGAGATACTGCCAGGCAAGGATGGTCTGCTCCATATCTCGGAAATCGACTGGAAGCGTCTGGAAACTGTCGAAGAGGCAGGACTCAAAGAGGGTGATAAGATAACCGTCAAACTTCTTGAGATTGATCCTAAGACCGGTAAGTATAAACTGTCTCACAAGGTGCTTATCCCGAAGCCAGAGGGATATGTCGAGCGTGAGCGTCGTCCACGTCGTGAAGGCGAGCGTCGTCCACGTCGCGACGGAGAGAACCGCGACAACAACCGCCGCGAGAACAACCGTCACGAGCGTCAGCCACGCAACAACTTCAACCATGAAGATGGCAACGCCGACTATCGCAATCCAGCCGACGACTACGAGCCGAAAGACTTCAACGACTCGCTCGATCACCTGAGCGACATCGACTAATCGTCCGCAAGGATGATATAAAGATAAGTGCAAGACGAGAAAGAGTGATTGCCCACAAGGCATCGGCAACTCGCCTTGCACTTTTTGTCTTCAAGAAAAAGCGCCATAGAATACAACTGAAAAAACAGTAATAACCTACTATGAGAAGTCTATTCACCACACTCGCTTTATTCGTGTCGCTGCTGCTACAAGCGCAGGCACCTAAGGCCATCATGCCCGTCCCTTCTCCCTCGCAGATGGAATGGCAGAAGATGGAGAAATACGCATTCATACACTTCGGCACTAACACGTTCACCGACAAGGAATGGGGCTTTGGCGATGCTCCGGCATCAAGCTTCAACCCCACCCGCCTCGACTGCAACCAGTGGGCGAAGGCACTTAAGGATGCAGGCATGACAGCAATAATCATCACCGCCAAGCATCACGACGGATTCTGTCTGTGGCAGACGAAATACACCGACTACAGCGTCGCCAGCTCTCCCTGGCGTGGTGGCAAGGGTGATGTCTTGGCAGAGCTGGCAGCAGCGTGCAAACGCTACGGATTAAAGATGGGTGTCTATCTGTCGCCGTGGGATCGTCATCAGGCTACCTATGCCACACCGGCATACGTTGATTACTATCACAAGCAAATGGAAGAACTACTCACGCAGTATGGACCGATATTCGAGGTATGGCTCGACGGTGCCAACGGTGGCGACGGATGGTATGGTGGAGCAAGCGAGAAGCGCAGCATCGACGCAAGCACTTACTATCGCTTCCCTGAGTTGCACAAACTCGTATTTAGTCATTTCCCGGGAGCAATCATTTTCTCCGACTACGGTCCTGGTTGTCGGTGGGTAGGCAACGAAAGCGGCATAGCCGGCGAGACAAGTTGGTCGCCGGTACGCTCCGACGGCACACGGGCGACATACAAAGACCACGAGGAACTAACCAACGGCAACGAGAACGGCACGCTGTGGCATCCTGTGGAGTGCGATGTATCGATACGTCCAGGATGGTTCTGGCACGAGAGTGAGAACGACAAGGTGAAATCGCCTCGCGAACTGCTCGAGCTCTATTACTCGTCAGTAGGCCGCAACGGAAATCTATTGCTCAATGTGCCGGTAAACAAGGAGGGACTCATCAGCGATATCGACGTGAAGAACCTGAAGGAGTTTCGCATTCTCTTGGAGCGTCAGTTCAAGAAAAACCTGCTGAAGCGTGCCAAGGCTGATACCGACGATTGCCGTGGCAAGGGTTTCGAAGCGAAGAAGACCGTTGACGGTAAGTACGACAGCTATTGGTGTCCTTCCGACAATGCCACATCGCCATCGCTGACGCTTACCATGCCCAAGGCTACCGACGTGAACTGCCTAATGCTGCAGGAATACATACCTCTCGGACAGCGCGTGGCGGCTTTCAAGATAGAATACATGAGCGGCGGACAATGGCTGCCCGTGAACACCAAGGAGCAGACAACAACCATCGGCTACAAGCGCATCGTCAGGTTCGACAAGGTGAATACCCGACAACTGCGCGTGACGATCCTCAGGAGCCGGGCATGTCCGTGTATAAACAATATTGAGGCGTTCTTGGTTGACTAAGAACAGATAATAGTTTTATTGAGAATATTGAAATACAACACACAAAACTGTTATGAAAAAAATACTATTTTTGTTTGCAATGCTTCTGGTTAGCACAGGCATTCAGGCACAGACGATTGTGAAGCCCTCGTTTGTAAATCCCGAATGGGGAGCAATTCATGGTACTGCCACTGCTGTCGATGTCGACGGCGATGGTCATTGCGACATTGTGATGGCTGGCGAGAGTAACTACAACACCAACCCTCCAGGCACATCAAACCCTGAGCGCAACCGTATGAATCATGTGCTGCTGTACAATCCCACCGCCAAGACATGGACCTCAGTGGGAGCAACAGGACTGACATTCCCCACACCGGCCATTGCCTTCAACGCCACCATACGTCCGTCGATAACACCATGCGACATGAACCAAGACGGTATAATGGACATCGTGGTGTTTGAAACGCCGGGCATGGAGAAAATAGAGCAACCGGTGATGGATCATATAAGCACCGAAGGAATTTTCCTCGGATATGGCGACGGTACGTTCTCGAAGACAGCAACCACATTCATCAATCCCGATGGCACCGACAGCAACTTCGACATGGCATGGATAGCCAGCGGCGATGTGGCTGATTTCAATAACGACGGACTGCTCGACATCGTAGGAGTGGGATATCACAAAAACGCAAATCGTGTACGCCTCTACGACGAAGCCAACGTTGTGCTGCTCAACCAAGGCGGTGGATGCTTCGTCGTGAGCCACTTCACAAACGACGAATATGTGCTCGACTATGGTCAGCAACAGAAGACTTATCACCTCAGTATCGCAGAGGTGAATGCCTACGATTTCAACAACGACGGATATGTCGACTTCTTCGTGTGCGGACAGTCGAACGATGCCTCACTGCTCGGCGTCAGCGAAGGAAACAATACACACTTCACCGATCTGTTCCTTAACGACCCAGAGCACCCGGGACAGTTCCGCAGGCAATATATCTGCGACAGCAGATGGGACTCACCGCTCACAGCAATTTCAGAAGGTGGTGTGGCCATTGCCGACTATAACAACGACGGCACACCCGATCTGTTCATCTCAGGTTGGTCAGGCAAAGACCGCGGTTCGTATGTCTGGGGTCTTTACACCTCTACCCTACTCCGCGACGGAAGCGTTGTGTTCAACGCTGAAGGCAACGACGGGCTCGACGAGATGCGCAACCAGACATCGACCAACACACAGTATGCCGCATTCGACTGGGATGCCGACGGCAACTACGACATCGCCAACTTGGGCTGGTCGCCAAAGTTGCAGACACAGACGGCATTCATCAGCACAGGCAACGGCGAAGGACAATTCAAGAGCACATACCGCATGCCGGGAAACTCTGAAGGGTTCGTGTTCTTCAACGACTGCAACAACGACGGACGTATTGACTATGTGACCAGCGGACAAACAGGCGATGGAACCATCTACGACACATCCGACTTCCGTAAGGTGTTTGTTGTTGTCAACAACGAATTCGATGCTCCTGCCGCTCCCGAGGCACCCGTACTTAGCGAGGCGTTTGTTGACGGATCGAAGGTCACACTGACATGGAACGATGCCCCGTCGGTGAAGCAGAATGTCACCTACGAATACTACGTCAAGGACAGCGAAGGTAACATCGTTGCCGGCGGAAACAGTTTCACCGAAGGCACCAACAACGGAAAGCGAAAAGTGATGCGACCCGGAAATGCATACAATGCCCGTTGCGCTAAACTATCGCTCCCGGCAGGCAGCTACACCTATGGCGTGCAGACTGTCGACGCATGCTTCACAGGTTCTGCGTTTGCCACTGGCTCGTTCACCATCACCGACGACGCACAACCGGCCATGACAGCCGAGATAGAGCGCGTTGAACAGCCTTTGGTAAACAGCGAGGGTAACTCGTACACCAATCCCGTCATCAATGTCAACGCACCTGACCCGACGATTGTACGCGACGACAGAGGGCTATTCTACTTATTCTCAACCGAGACTGGAGGACAGGTGCCCATCTATCGTTCGAAAGACCTTGTGTCGTGGTCACGTGTAGGAGCGGCATTCAACTCCACCACACGCCCCAACTTCGTCGATGGAAACATCTGGGCCCCTGATGCTAAAAAGGTAGGCGACAAGTATTACCTCTACTTCTCAATGTCGAAGTGGGGAGGCGAATGGGAAGCAGGCATCGGTGTGGCAACGGCAACAAAAGCATCAGGACCATATTCCAATGCACACAAGTTGTTCATCAGCAGCGAGATTGGAGTACAGAACAGCATCGACCCGTTCTTTATCGAAGACAACGGAACAAAGTATCTCTTCTGGGGTAGCTTCCGCGGTATTTATTATGTCGAGTTGTCGGACGACGGACTGGCGCTTAAGGATGGTGCCAAGGCGGTGCAGGTGGCAGGCACTCTGACCGAAGGAACATTCATAAAGAAACATGGCGACTACTATTATCTGATAGGTTCGGCAGGCACGTGCTGCGAAGGAGAAAACAGCACATACCACCTTATGGTGGCACGCTCGACATCGGTGACAGGACCCTACGTCGATAAGTTTGGAAAGCCTGCCCTCAGCAACAACTTCTCAGGACTGCTTTATCGCACGAAAGACGTGATTGGTCCAGGGCACAACGGCGATATCTTCACCGACGACGAGGGACAAGACTGGATCGTATATCACGGCTTTGACGCTGCCAATACAGGTGCAGGGAGAAAGGTTTACCTCGATAAGCTTTGCTGGGATGAGGACGGATGGCCTTACATAAACAATATGCGTCCGTCGAATCAATCGCCTGCTCCGGTGTTTAAGGAGGCAACAGGCATCGACGATATCTTCGATGCCGACGCTGGCGACGACAGCAACGTGAAGATATTCCCCACCTACGTGAAGCGCTCGCTGCAGATAAACCACGCCGCAGGCGAGACATTCCAGTGGCAGGTAGTAAACCTCAATGGCGAGTTGGTGGCAAAGGGTAGTGGCGAAGGACAGACCACTGTCGATTTCTACGCACAGCCAACAGGCATGTATATCGTCAGTGTAACGAGCCGCACAGGCAAGCGGAGCCAGAAAGTGATACGCTACTAAGCAGCGCATGCCGGCTCCGACATTAACGGCAGCAGTTTTTCTATAGAGCAATAAAAAGCCTCTGTACCGCTGGTACAAAGGCTTTTTTGTTTTATATAAAAGGCTCACAACTGAAGCATACAAGGCCTTTATATGATCTTACAGATAGTGGAAATATCAGATGCCTGACTGTCGGCTATGCACCGAGCAGTTCCTCGATTTGCTTTTTCCAACGCCCTGGCAGGATGATATGGTGATTGCCTATCGGACAAGTGAGGAAATAACGTGCCTTCGACGGGTTGTTGAGACGGATAACCTGCTGCGTGCGACATAGATCGGGCTCCGACTGATTGCGCACGAGAACACCCTCTTCGACAAACACTCGCGACAGATCACCCGACACCTTGAACACGGTGACATCACCTGGACGCATCCTTCCACGCACTCCCACACCAATGCCCGACTCGAAGTGGGTGTCGAGATCGTAGTCATCAACCATATTAAGCGGTATCGTGCAGTGTGCAAACAGCATCTCGCCTTTCTCAACATCAATGCGCGAGGGGTTGGCCTGAAATCCCGACACACCTGTCAGCGCACGACTGATGGCCATCGACAGCATAGCGGGGATGTCACCCTCGCAGCCAGCCACAATACCCTCGCCATTCAGTCGCGCCAGTCCGATGCAACCAGTATTCTCCACAGCCGTGAGCAGATCGAAGCAGCGCAGTGTGAAGCCGCTAAGGCTATGGCGCTCAACGATTTTCTTCAACGCACGATAAATAGCCCCCGCGCCGGGCAGAGAACGCTTAACCGCTTCGGGAGCCGATCCGGCATCCAACAATCCCTCTTGTGGCAGGGCAGTCGATTTCACTTCGCTGATGAGCTCACTCATTGGGATATCAACAATCGAGATTCCCAGTTCCTCCTCCACAATCGATTTCTCCACACCGCTGGCAATAAGCCAGTCCGACGGCTGTCCTATCACTCCGAGCCTGCACCCCCTCAACTGACGGCGGGCACGCTCAACGGTTGCAAGCAATTCAACGCGCGAATTGATATACTCGGCAGAACCGTGAATTATCTCTCCCCGTATACCATGCTGCCGCAGATAAGATAGTATCTCCATCGAAGCAGCGAGCGAATTGCTCTTGCCCGACGTGAGCAGGTAGATAGGAGTGCGACTGCTTGCATCGAAATCAGAAAAAATGCGACGGAATATGCCCTCGGTACCGCCCGTACGCACATACACCAAGTCGAGGTCGTGAGTACCATAACTGCTGAAATCGGCACCACAGAAGTCATATTCGAATGCCAGCGACGAGAGGAAGTCGCGTGTGACGGCAGCAACAGCCTGCTCGTCATGAAGCTCTGAGGTGAGCGTGAAGATTGCTATGTTCATAATATTGATTTAAACGTTATATTCAGATTTCCACTGGCGAAGATATAAAAAATATCTCGAAAAAGACTACTTTTCCCGCGTTTTTATTTTGTCTATCTGCCTTCACAACGTCTTTTAAACAATATAAAATGCCATGCCATTTTTTCTCTTTGCATCGAGTGCTGAAAATTTTGCTAGCAAATTTTCGAATAGAAAGCCTCTTTAATGGCAATAGAAAGCCTCTTTAATAAGAATTTTGCTAGCAAAATTTCGAGTGAAAGAAAATCCCTGCCTTACGTCCGCCCCTTATCAAGGGGCTCCAAATGCTAGCAAAATTTTCTTTTTGTCTTTTCGTTTATTTTACCTCACGCTTCGCACAGTGACCGTTGGTTCGTGATCTAAAAAACGTTATCGTTCCAGTTAATACTTTTCGTGTCCTTTTCGTGTTTTTAGTTTTTTTCGTGATCTAAAAAAGTTATCGTTATCGTTGACGTTATCGTTAATACTATTAGTGTTATTCGTGCGACTAGTGTTTTTATTTATCCCGAACCAACGGTCACTGTGCGAAGCGTAAAGTAAACCATTCGAAAACACCGAAATAATCCTAAAACTTTTTTCGTGTCCTTTTCGTGTTTTTAGTTTTTTTACTTTACGCTTCGCACAGTGACCGTTGGTTCGTGATCTAAAAAAGTTATCGTTAACGTTATCGTTCCCGTTAATACTTTGATTCGTGTTAAAAAAATATTTTCGTCCTTTTCGTGTTTTTCTGCAGAAATCATTGTAACTTTACCGCCGATAATAATCATTGACATATCAACATGCGTAAGATCATCCCATTCACCCTCACCCTTCTTCTCCTCCCGCTATTGCTCTCCTGCGGACACGGCGGGTATCGCGCCACGCTGAACCACATCGACACTCTCCTGCGCACAGACCCATCGACAGCCCTCGCCATCACCGACAGCCTCCTGCAATACGAAAGCAACATGTCGCGCGCCGAACAGATGCGCACCCGCCTCTACCGCGGAGTGGCACGCATACGCACCTACAACCCCGTCACCGACGACTCCACGGCAACAGCCATAGCACGCTACTACGACAGCCACGGCACACCAAACGACCGCATGATGGCCTACTACCTTCTCGGATGCACCTACCGCGACCTCGGCGACACTCCCATGCAGCTCGAATGTCTGCAGAAAGCAGCAGAGTCCGCCGACACCACACGCAACGACTGCGACTACTACACAATGGTCTCCATCTACGGACATTTGGCAAACCTCTACCACAAACAGGTATTGCCAGAGGAGGAATTGAGTGTTCTGAAAAAACTGGGAGAATCAGCCAAGAAAGATAATGATACTATTACAGAAATAATGGCATACAAACTTCAAATGGGTAGTTGTTATCTATTAAAAGACACAGATCGAATTTTCTTAATTTCAGACACGGCTCAAATATTATATAAACAAAATGGATATAATGAATTAGCTGCAAGAGTATTAGTGACACCAATAAGTATTTCCATTGATCGAGGTGATTATTCTAAGGCAAAAGAATTATTAAGAATTTTTGAAAATGAATCAGGTCTATTTGATACAGATGGAAATATAGAAAAAGGATGGGAATATTTTTATTATAATAAGGGCCGATACCTTCTTGGTACTGGAAAACCTGATTCAGCAATTATTTTTTTCCGGAAGGCATCTGGATGCGGCATAGACGAATCAATTTATAAAGGACTTTTTAATGCATATATAAGGAAACATGAGCCAGACTCCATTGCTAAATATGGCCAACTCTTTGTAAATGCCAACGACTCTGCCTGGCTTGCAAAAAACTCTCAGACCGTGGCACAGATGACTGCCATGTACGACTACAGCCGACATAAGAAGCAAGCAGAGGAGAATGCCGTTAGAGCAGAGCATGCAGAGAGAATACGGACAAGACTCTTCTCGCTTCTCCTCGCAGTCATCCTCGCCTCAGCATACATATATAATAAGGTGAGGAAACGTAGTAAGGAAAAAATAAGTCACATCAGCCAGTTATATCAAAAGACAAATCTTTTATTAGCTGACACATCTTCGGAACTCAACAGGCTTAAAGAGGAATTTCAACGGCGAACGGATGAAGACACAACAGCACTAAACGAGTATAAGCAGGAGAACGCCGATGCCATGGACGAGATACAACGCCTGAACTCAGCCATTGACAACTACCGTAAGCAGATGGAGCGCACGATAGAAGACAGGATGGAGAAAGAGTTCTTCACCACCGACTGCTACGAACGGTTCCGGAAGATGAGCGACTCGTCAGAAAAAACGAAGCCAGGGCGAAAAGACTGGAATACGCTCACCTCGCTCTTCTGCCAACACTTCCCGAAACACCACACCTACCTCACCGCCAGCAACCTGCGAGACATGCAGTACAGATATGCAATGCTGGCACGGATGGGGTTCGACGATGTGCAGATAATGACACTCACCGACAAGTCGAAACAGCAGATAAACAAGACTAAACAACAGGTAAACAGAAAACTTTTCGGGCAAGACACTGCTAAAAACCTTCGACAAAACCTAAAACAACTGTATTAATTCAAAAATACATAACAACCTGAATTGTAAATAGTTACAAGGGGAAAACTTTTCAAAGAGTTTACAAATGGTTTACCACTTTTTTGTGAAAAAATTTGGAATCATTATTCAATACTATTATTTTTGCAGCAGAATGTATAACAAAATCATATGAATCTCTAAAAAAGTAACTTCTTTAACCATAAAACCAGAATGAATATGAAACGAACATTTTTTTTCCTTTTCGCAGTTTTGCTGTTTCCGCTTTTGGTCTGTGCGCAGGGAATAGAACAAGTTGCTGTTGACGAAAAGCCGAAGTATGCAAATACGAAAAATGACAACACCTATGATTTGAATGAGTATGTAACAAAGCATTTTGTCTACCCAGTAGATCAAATGAAGAAGGAATTCAGAAAAATAATAGACTGTGATGCTTTGATCGCATCTGACGGAAGAATCAAGGCCATTAAGTATTCTGACAAAGACGAGGTACACCTTCTTGATAGTTTCAAGCAAGAATTATTTCGTGTTTTAAGCAATACTATATGGACACCTGCAATGCTCAACGGAAAATATATTTCTTATTGGCAACATTTGGGAATTATGATAAGCACTTACGATACGAACAATATGCCAAGCCATATAGCATCTCCATTCAAGAAAGTGAAGGATCATATTATTCGGGATAAGGTTTATCCTTTGGGTATGAAAGCGGAAGAATATAAGCGGACGGTGGATAACTTCACAAAGCTTTATTCTGTTTATCCCGTAAACTGTGAAATTAACATTCCTTATGCACGTCTGCTCAATGTAGATAAAAGATACGAAGAAGCTCATGAGGCTTTACGATTGGGAACAAGAGACACAACTGTGGCATATAAGCTTTTTGTATTTGGTAATGCGAAGGCTAATGTTGCTGTACTTCTGCAAACCGCAATGCTTTACGATAAGGAGGGTGACAAGACTACAGCGAAAGAGAAGTATCAAGTAGCAGAATCATATCTGACAAAATTATTTCCAATAGATAATCTTGGTAGTTCGATAATACAGGAAGATGAGGCTTATAAAGACCGTCACTATAGAAGAAACGCCATGGATATGGATGTTGCTTTGTATAGGAACACAACCGACTGGTATTACAAGGACCAGATGTCAACAGAATGGTCTCGCAGCAGAGTATATGAGTTGTCATCTGAAATGAGGCAACGTGGATTAGTGAGCAAAGGAGAAATAAACGTGACCAGAAGTCCTATAAACATTTATTTTCCTAAGAGCCTGACAAAAAAAGACTATGTTTTACTTGCGGTTCAGTCGTTTATAATCCGTCTATCCGAGGGCGAGGATGCGGAGAAGGCGCAGCTGATAAGCATGATTATGGACGAGAAGGTGTCGGACAAGGTGCGCAAGCAGCTGCAGGGGCTTTACGACCAGGTGGAGGCGCTCCGCCTGAGCCACGACGAGATAGTGAACAACGTGATAATGTATGCTCCCGTGCAGGATCCGGCAAAGACAAAGGAAGAGAACAAGGCAGCTGCCACCGAGTTCTACCGCATCCGCGACGCAATAAACAACGTCTATCACCTCGACTGGCTGGAGAAGAAATAGTCACCTCTTCTCACGGTTTTACTAAATGAAAAAGCAAAGCACCCGTATTGGCAAGACAATCCGTGCAGAAGCGATATGTCCACCTTTACCGTGATAAATGCTTATCAACTCGCAGATTCTATACCTTCCCCTGTGACTATTTGGAGAATATGAACTGCAGATCGTCAGAGGTCATTTTTGCTTCTACACATTTTTGGAAATTTATTAGTTTTTATTTAATTTTGTAATCGATATGCAATATATGAAGCAAATAATCATTTTATATTTCCTGTTATCACCGTTATATATCTTTGCACAGTTGCCCATGAGTTATAGCTATGACGCTTCGGGCAACCGCGTGAGCAAGCAGGCGGTGGTCATTGCGCCGATGGCCGCGGCGGGAAAGAAGTCCTCTCCGTCATCTGGCAAGATAGCGGGCAGCATATCCAGCGATGTCAGCATCAAGGGCAGTCCCGACGGGAATACCATCACTGTACTTCTGTCGACTGAAAACGACAAAGGCTCTTACGACATATTTCTCTATAACCTTTCGGGCAAGGTTCTCCAGAAGAGAGCTGCTGCCAGAGGGAACATTTCTGTTTCACTGTCATCACTTCCCGTTGGCAGCTATATCCTCTCTGTCAGCGATGGCAGCAACCACCGAGAGTGGAAGATAACAAAAAATCGCTAAGACATGATACGTCGTCTCATCATAGCATCACTTATACTTCTCACCGCCCAGCTGTCGGTGAGAGTGTCGGCCGTGCCCATCTACGACGATGGCGACGACCTTCTGACATACGTCTCCTCACATGAGCGTGTAACAGGTCCCGACCGCACATCAGCAAGCAGTGTTCCCGTAGGCAGCCCGCAGGGAGCATTTGCTGTATCACCGACCGGAGCGGCAACATATACCGTACCCATCGCCGTGCCCAAGGGTATAAACGGCATAGAGCCTTCGCTGTCACTCGTCTACAATAGTCAGTCAGGCAACGGCATCGCAGGTTACGGGTTCTCCATAGGAGGATTGTCGGCCATCACCCGTGTTCCATGTGACCTCAGGCATGATGCCATTGCCCGTGGCATAAACTATAGCAGCAACGACGCTCTTGCCCTCGACGGGCGACGGCTGATACTGAAGTCAGGCGTCCAAGGGCAGGCTGGTTCAAAATACACCATTGAAGGCGACCCGTTCACGGAGGTGGAGATATCGCAGTATGGTGGTACGGACGTTGTAACGTTCACCGTAAGCGGTCGCGATGGACTGACAAAACGATATGGTCTTGGAACATCGCAGGCATATGTCCAGAAGGCAGGAGTATCATACACCTACGCATGGTATCTAAATGACATCACCGATGCCAGCGGCAACAGCATCGTGTACGACTATATTCGTAACAATGGTACTACTTACCTGTCTTCTGTCGTATACCACGGAAACCAGGTCAACTTCACCTATGAGGACAGACCAGACACTATTCCGTACAAGATGGCAGGCACAGAATGCTCAATAACAAGGCGTCTTAAGGAAATCCGAACAGGTACACAAGCGGATACTTTCAGAAAGTATATCCTGTCGTATACGACACAAGGAGATAGCATTGCCCATCCATTTACCCGACTTGAGACTATAACCGAACAGAACGGACAAGGGGATGTCCTCAATCCGATATCGTTCGATTGGAACAATCTTCCAACACTTGGATATCAAGCCTATACTCCTGCTATGTCATTGGCTACGTCCAACAATACGACATGGTTCGACAACCGCAAATTCTTCTCTGCCGACATGACAGGCGATGGTCTCGACGACATCATCCAGATATCGCAGGTTAGGAAGAATTACTATCCTGCCAATGGATCTTATACAAGTGAACTTACGCATGTGTACGTCTATCCTTCGACTATGAACGGCAACGGCAAGGTCAGCTATGGAACGCCATATCTTTACTATGGCCCGACAAACAAGCCTTTCTCCATACTACGTAGCGAGTGCACCGGTATATCATCTTCGGATTTCGACGGTGACGGTCTGGCAGATATATGCATGTCGTCAGTTGAAGGCTCATCACTTACGCTATCCGTCTTGCCAGGAAGAGAACTCGGCAACGAAATGCCATTCTCAAATACAACCTCAATTACATTACACAACAGTGGCACTCCATTGATGACATGTTGCGACTTCGACGGTGACGGACGTACAGAAATATTAGGAATTGAGAATGGGAATGGAGCAGGGAGCTATAGAATTTTCTACCTCTACAACAGCCATACATATGGTTATACAGGTACAGGATACCTCAATTCTTTCATCTATAGCATATCTATCCCTGGCAAGCCTCGACAACTGAGTGCCGGCGATTTCGACGGTGACGGCATGCAGGATGCGGTGCTGTTCTACGATGGCGGGTATATAGTTATCAGGAATGTAGGCGGTTCTCATGGAACAATACCGTTCTCAACAGGCAGTGGCAACTACTATCATGCCTCCATTAGCGACATATATGGTGAGATGAAGATACGCCAGGGAGACTTCAACGGTGACGGCATACCTGATTTCTTCATAGTAAGGGAAGGCTGCAAGGGATACCACCTGCTTTCCGGAACAGGCAATAACAGCTTTTCTTTCAATTATGAAGATGAAGGACTATTTAACCAACCTGTAGACCACATTGACAAACTTCAGATAATCCCCACCGATTTCGACAATGACGGCAAGACGGACTTTATACTTGCCAAGGCCATATATAATGGAAACACATATCAAAACACGCTCTTCCAATGGTGGAACTCTACAGGAAATTCTTTCTCGTACTGCATGAGCGGCGAGGCAGACCAAGAAGACCTGTCCACAGACAGCAACCTGTTGACAGGCAACTTCACCGGACTTGGCCTGACGGAGCTGTTCTCGTTCGGTAACAATGCAATCACCGTAGCTGTGGATGTGACTTCGGGCAACAGATTCATCTATTCCTTCAAGAACATCTCTGCCTCCAGCGGCCGTGTGACTGGTATTACTGACGGTATGGATAACAATACGTCCATCACCTACAAGCCACTGACAGCATATGGCGTATACTCCAAGACGAGGGATGTCGGCTATCCATTGACATCAGTGTGTCTGCCTGTCTCGGTGGTAACGAATGTTACGGCGGACAACGGTGCCGCAATACCCATAGGTACAGGCAGTACACAGGGCACCGCCACGACATCGTACTCCTACGGCGGCATGATGCTACACACGGCGGGAGCAGGATTTGCAGGATTTGCTGACTGCACACAGTATGACGCAGAGACAATAGTCACCACAGTCACCAAGTTAAATAATTGGGATGCACAACGAGCGCTGCCGACGGCGAACATCATAAAGCATACCACAGGCAACAGCTATGCAGACTCTACCATGGTAGTCTCTGCCATATACGCGTCGGGAAACAACTATTGGACGGCTCCTGTCTCCACCACGCAGACCGACATCTACGGCAACGTGACAACCACCACACTCAGCTACGACACTGCCAAAGGAGTGCCTACGATGGAGCGCACGGAGTACGGCAGCCAGAATATGTACCGCCAGACAGACTACTCCGGCTATGTGCAGAAAAACGATATGTGGCTGCCGCAGGCTATAACCGCCACGCAGAAGCACAGCGACGATGCGACGACGTTCTCTGTCACTACACAGATAACCTACGATGACAACGGCAGGCAGACGAGCGTAACAGAAAACGCGCAGTCGGACCTCGCACTGACAACAGCGTTCTCCTACGACAGCTATGGCAATGTCTCATCGAAGACAGTCTCCGGTGAAGGTGTCGACTCGCTGCGTACGGTGTACATATACCAGAACGGCCGCGACCTTTCGGAGCAGTACACCATACCCGCCTCGGCACACAGCACCTACACCTACGACACATGGGGCGACGTGCTCACCTCCACAGATGTCACTGACACATCCAACCCCCTCACCACCACCTACACCTACGACGGCTGGGGTCGCACGCTTACCGCCACCGACCCAACGGGAGCCGTAACATCCACATCGCGAGGATGGGGCACCACGCAGGCAAAGAAGTATTGGACGATAGAGGAACGACAGTCATCGCCGTGGGTGAAGACATGGTATGACTCCCGTGGACGGGAGGTGCTCACCGAGAGCGTAGGCGAAGACTGCATACAGCTCTCAAAGGAGACATCATACGATAGCGCAGGGAGAAAAATCCGTGAGCGTCATACCACTGGCCGGCTCGTAATGGACGACACCTACTCCTACGACGACCTCGGACGCATCGCCACAATTAACACCCGTTCGGGAGAGACGACAAACTACTCCTACGGCAACCGCACCGTCACTACCACCACGGCAAACCGCACATATAGCAAGACCATGGACGCATGGGGCAACGTGAAAACATCGTCAGACCCGGTGAGTAACGTAACATACACCTATGGCCCTTCAGGCAACCCCGTTGAGGTTACCGCTGCCGGCAGCACCGTCTCGCTCTCGTATGACGACTGTGGGCACCGCACGTCGGTTTCCGACCCCGATGCAGGCACCGTCACCACCGAGTACGACGCGCTGGGAAGAGTGACACGGCAGACAGATGCCAGAGGAAAGGTGACCGTGAACACCTACGACGCGTTAGGCAGACTGACAGAGACAGTCTGCGACGGGACAGCCACCACATACACCTACGGCACGGAAGGCGGAGCGGCCATGCAGCTCACACGGCAGCAGACAGGTTCTTTTGCCGCAGCCTATGCCTACGACAGCTACGGTCGGCTCATCGCAGAGACGCGCACGATAGAGTCGCCGCTCGTGTTCGGATATACCTACGATGCCAACGGGAACATTGCATCGAGGACATACCCGGGGAACGTGCAGGTGGACTATACCTACGACAGCAACGGCTACAAGACACAGGCGAAGATCGGCGACCGGAATGTCTGGCGGCTGGACGGGTATGACGGCCTCACACGCGTCACTGCGGTGACCGACGGATGCCTGCAGCATGCAGAGAGACAGGATATCTTCGGTCGCACGGAATCGGTGACGACATGGAGAGGAACGAACCTCGCCGACAGCATGACGTTCGCATATAACCAGGAGAGAGGCAACCTAACCTTGCGCAGAGGCATGCTGCCGCAGCAAGAGACTTTCTCATACGACAGCCTCGACCGACTGACAAGAGTCTCCGTGGGAGGAGCACAACAGTCGGCAATCACATACGAGACAAACGGGAACATATACTCCAAGACCGGCATTGGTGGCTATACCTACGACAACGCAAAGCCCCACGCCGTGACTGCAGTGGAAAACACCGCAGGGCTCATCGACAGCAACGACCACACTATAGGCTACAACGGCTTCGGGAAGATATCGTCAATAAACAACACGGAATACTCCATGTCGTTTGCCTACGGTCCCGACCGCGAGAGATGGAGAGTGACGACTGGCATTGGTGTCATTGTCGCACCTCCTGAGCTAGCTGACACTTTGTTGACAGGACATCTGGGCGCAGACTCCCCTAACGGCGGAGGATATGCCGGTGGTGGTGTGGGGCTTTGGGGTAAGATTCGAACTAGTGGAAAGATTCTCTATGCCAGAGATTACGAATACTACGAGCCGATGGCGAGCGGTAACACCCACCGCTATTACTATCTCGACGGCGGGGTGCTGTATCATAAGGAATCGAGGGAGAACCGCGACGAGCTGCTGTTCATGCAGGCGGATAACCTCGGGAGCATACGCAGGATATACGGCAAGACGGGCGCGACGGTATTTGAGGCAACATATGATGCTTGGGGCCAGCGGACGGTCGTGAAGGATTCCATCGACTTCCGCCGCGGATATACCGGTCATGAGCATTTGCCGGAGTACGGGCTGATAAATATGAACGGCAGGTTGTACGATCCCCTCCTCGGGCGGTTCCTATCCCCCGACCCCTTCGTACAGCTGCCCGACTTCTCACAGAACTACAACCGCTACTCCTACTGCCTGAATAACCCCCTGAAATACACCGACCCGAGTGGAAATCTATTCGGTATAGATGATTTTGTATTAGCCTTCGCTATTTTCAATATGGCGAACAGTATGATGCAGGCGGCATTTAATGGAAATAACATCTGGAAGGCTGGAGGTTTGAGCTTACTTTCTTCTGCTGCGACTTATGGTATTGGCTCTGCATTTGGAGGCGTAGGAAAATTTGGACATGAATTGCTCCGGGCAGGGGTACATGGTATTTCCGGAGGCATATTTACATCTTTAGATGGAGGTAATTTTGGCAATGGATTTATTTCCAGTGCTATTTCTTCAGGCATAGGATCTTTCGCTCAAGGTGTTAAGATGGGACAAGGACTGATGATTGGTGCCACGACATTGATAGGAGGTTTTTCTGCAGGGGCTACAGGAGGCGATTTCTTTCAGGGAGCGATGCAAGGAATGCAAATAGGACTGCTAAACCATGCTAGTCATGACGGAGATGGCGGAATCATATATTATCGTGATCAAAATGGTAATATTTATGGAGAAATCCCAGAAGTAGTTGTTAGACCATCAACGGGACCTGCCTTAGCGTTACAGAGTGCATTTGCTGTTGGAAGTGCTGCGACAATTTTCTTTGAACATAATAATTATAGCAAGACATTTAATCAATGGAGGGGTAAAAATGGAAAACTTTACATCGGCTTGACAGGTAGAGGGCCGAACCAATATACAGGCTCTCGTGCATTGGCAAAAGCAAAGGCTCTAAAGTTTAATAAGGCAGGGAGATTGTTAGGAGGAATAAGCACTGGTTATTCTGCATACGAAGCGTATTATACGAAAGGATTAAAAAGTATTGAGTATGGTTTGGATGCTTTTATGGGTGCGACAGGGTTTATTCCTGAGGCAGGGCCTTTTATTTCACTCTATTGGATATTAGGCGGTAAGCAACTACACCAGATGTGGATAAACGAAGTTGTTAGATCACAGTTCAACTTGGGAATCATCGGTCTTCCCTCAACAATGCCATTCAAATAAAAATCTAAAATGAAAACTTTATTCTATTATTGTTATTATAGGATTGCTCAGGCATATCGTTCTTTCAACGACAATGACTATTTAGACTGGGGATATTTTATTCTGTACACATCCTTTATGTTTATTGTCTTTTCAATTGCAGTACCTGTATCGTATGTTTTAGATAAGAAACTAACAAAGACTACCTTTGTTTTAATGGCATTGCCTTTTGTTTTTTTTTATGTACGCACTTTCTTTATATCGGAAAAATGTAAAATGAACTTATTTAAACAATTGGAAAAACGTTATAAGAATGAGCCGTATAAAAAATTAAAAGGCTGGCTGGTTGCCATATATGCTTTTGGTACTCTTGCCTTGTTTCATATAATGTGCATATTATTTGTATTAAAACAAACATGAGTATTTTATTAAAAACAATACGACAATAATAATGCGGTTCAAATTGAAAGTTTGGAGGAGCGAACGCAGTGAGATGCTTGCATCATTATTGCCGAGCGTGAGCAAGTTCGCCAATGGCAAAGTTTTCTCATCTTTGATTCCAAACACATAATTTTCTTGCCCTTTTATTTCTCCGTTAAGACAAAAGTTCGTATTTTTGTGGAAAATATGTATTATCATTTAAAGAAAGGAGGTAAAAACACAGACGACTCCATTCGCAATGTATGATGGCTACACATCATTAGAAAAAGTGTTCTTTGAAATAGTTTTCCTTTCCCAGACGAGCTGCTGTTCATGCAGGCGGACAATATCGGGAGCATACGCAGGATATACGGCAAGACGGGCGCGACGGTGTTTGAGGCCACGTACGATGCTTGGGGCCAGCGGACGGTCGTGAAGGATTCCATCGACTTCCGCCGCGGATATACCGGTCATGAGCACATGCCGGAGTTCGGGCTGATAAACATGAACGGGAGATTATACGATCCCCTCCTCGGGCGTTTTCTTTCTCCCGACCCCTACGTACAGATGCCCGACTTCTCGCAGAACTACAACCGCTACTCCTACTGTCTGAACAACCCCCTGAAATACACCGACCCAGACGGGGAATGGCTTTTTTCCGCAGTTACTGGATTTATAAAAGGAACGTTTAGATTTTTATTTAAAGGAGGCAAGTGGACTGATCCGATTAAATATGCATATAAAGATTATGTCAATAGTCTAAAAGTTGAATTGGGACTATTTAAAGGAAGTCCTAAGCAAATACTATCCCGTTTTACTTGGGAACTCCCACAGACAATTATTGGGTACAATTACTCTCTGTATCGTATTACTTTTGACCACGTCGACCACGTAAGATTTTTTGATGGAGCTACATATATAATAAGAGATTCGAAAGAATCTGAAAATGGAATAACTATTGGTAGTTATATTAACATAAATAATCCCCAAGGTGTTCCAACAGATGAAAATGGCAAGTTTGCTCCATGGAAAAATTCATTATATATCCATGAATATGGTCATTATCTTCAAAGTCAAGAATATGGTCTAGGTTATTTATTTAGTGTCGGAATTCCAAGTCTGATTGATGCAAAAAGGAATCATGGGTGGTACATGGAAATTGAGGAGGCTTCTCCATGGGATGGTCAAGTTAAAGATATAGGAAAACACAAACTAGCATGGTTTGAGAGACATGCTAATGCAAAAGCTCAGCAATATTTTAATAAAAAAGGATATTTGTGGATTGATAAAAAGTACCCTATTAATATAAACAGAGTTCTTAGGTTTTATATGAAAAATCAGTTTGGTATAGATATAAATAACCATTGGCTATGAAGACAAAATATTTTTTCATACTTTTATTAACGATGACACTCGTAGGGTGTCCAGAAGATTTTACTCAAGATGCAACAATATTCATAGATACATATCATGAAGGAAATGTTTGTGCCGTCGCGAATTGGGTAAACATGATGGAAGATACTGATGGCAACGTGAGAAAAGTAAATAGATACATATTCTTTCAAGAGGTTTCAAAGCTTGAAATAATTGATAAAACCATTGCAGAAAATGGAAATTTAAGAATGTTTTATGTAGATCTCACTGGCTATAACTCGCTGACAGATTTCTTTAGGAATGAAGTAAAAGATACATTATATGTTGCTATTGACGAAAGTAAAGATAATATTATAAAATGGTTAGATTCATTAAATGAAAAGAATGTTGATACAGTAATAAAGCTAACTGAAAAAGATTTTATTTCTAATTATTATAATATTACTATAAATTATTAAGCTAAAAAGTAAGAAAAGTAAATGATGAATAAAAAATGACTAACAGAACAAATACATATCAATCATACTCTTGGGAATACAAATCACAGTGTTCCCAAGATAGATTTGTCGTGTCATTATTCTGTTATGTTGTTTACTATCACCTCGACTGGCTGGAGAAGAAATAAATACGAGATCAAACAAATTGTATTGGGGCTTTTTTATGATTAGTTATGAAAAAAACGTTATTAATTCTGTTAGCTGTTAGCGCATCTTTTATCTCATGCCGCTTCTATGAGACATATAATGATTGTTATCTCACAATATACAATGCTTCTCATTATCCTGTGTGGGCCTTATGCGGAGATGTTGGAATTTACGAACCGACTGGAGATACGTGTTTTGCAATGTATGAGTATCCCGTTCTGATTGAGGTTGGTTCACATAAGGAGATAGAAATAGTTGGAGGAGAGACATGGAGGGAAATATTTGATTATACGGATTCTCTTATACTCGTATTCGCTAAGACCGAACATGAGTTAGAGTCGTGGCGAAAAGAAAAAAATGCTAATCATCATAATATAATAATTGACACTCTTTTGTTAGAAAAGATGGTTTTGCAAAAAAATGATTTTGACAAGAAGAAATGGGAGAAAGAAATCATTTACAGAGGAGACCCTCCCATAACATCTTCCTCTATCAATTGAAACGATATATTTTTTGAATAACTCAATTTTTTTACTGAATACCAGATGATCAGACATACGGTATATGATGGTTACATATAATATATGATGAAATCATAAGAAAAGCAATTTTTTAGGCAATGATATTGCCATTTTTGGGGGTTAACACTGGAAGCGGGTTTCGCTTTCAGGAAGCAGATAACATTCTTACCTTTGCAGCCATAAAACAGCCTCGCTGGTAGATGCACGGCGGTTTTATGGCGTTCTATGACTTAATGATACAAAATGGCTCAGAATATTAACATGAAGATTACTCTTTTTTATTTATCCCGAACCAACGGTCACTGTGCGAAGCGTAAAGTAAAGAAGTCGAAAAAAACGATATAATCCAAAAACTTTTTCGTGTACTTTCGCCTTTTCGTATATTTTACTTTACGCTTCGCACAGTGACCGTTGGTTCGTGATCTAAAAACCATTCGTATTATTAGTGCGATTAGTGTTTAAAAATTATTTTCGTCCTTTTCGTGTTTTTAGTTTTTTTTCGTGATCTAAAAAATAATGCGAATGAACCCGTTTTAATCTGGGTGAGAATATAAACCACGAATTACACGAATCAAACGAATCTTTTAAATATTTTATTAGTGTCATTCGTGCGATTAGTGTTTTATTTAGGCTCGGCTTTTTTTCGCTTCGCTCAACAACTCGTCTTTTGTTTTATTCGCTTCGCTCATCAATCCGTTTCTCTCAGCTTGCACTAACTTTACCTCACTTCGTTCCGTGAAGTTAGGATGCGCTTCGGTAAAAAAAAGAATAAATTCTTTTGTTTTACTCTCAGCTTTCACTAACTTTGCAGTGTTATCTGAAATCCTCGCTCAGTGAGGAGTGTGAGGTGTGGCCTTTTGCCAAAGATAATGAAACTGATAAGTAACGAATAAAACAAGACAAGAATGAAAAGAATAATCTCAAACGCTTTCACTGCTGCTGCCATGGCGCTAATGCTGCTGGCTGCCGCTTCATGCTCAAAAGCAAAATTCAACATCGACGGCACAATCACCGAAGCCGCCGACTCGTTGCTCTATTTCGAGAATATGAGCCTTAACGGTCCTGTCGTCATCGATTCTACCCGACTGACAGCAGAGGGCACGTTCGCTTTCAGCGATAATGCACCTGAGGCTCCAGAGTTCTATCGTCTGCGCATAGCAGGACAGGTGATAAACATCAGCGTCGATTCCACCGAGCACATCACCGTGAAGGCTTCGATGCCAAACATGGCTGCGGGCTACGAGGTAGAAGGCTCAGACGAATGCGCCACAATAAAGGAACTGGCAGTGAAGCAGATGACGCTGCAGAAACAGATAAACGACACCTTCGCCAATCCGGAATATAGCTTCCAGAACGAGAGTGTCGTAATCGACACACTGGTGGAAAACTACAAGAACGACATCCGCTCGAACTACATCTACAAAGCACCGATGCGGGCTTCGTCGTATTTTGCTCTCTTCCAGACAATTAATACCGGAGGACTGTCGCGACTGATTTTCAATCCGCGCACATCGAAGAGCGATGTCGATGCCTTCGCAGCAGTGGCAACAAGTTGGGATGCATATCACCCCGGGGCAAAGCGTGGCGAGAACCTGCACAACATTGCAATAGAGGGAATGAAGACCATCCGACTGATACGTGCCAACGAATCGAAAGCTATCGATATATCAAAGGTTAACGTGTCGAACATCGTTGACATCGAACTTGCCGACAACAAGGGTGTCATACGTCGACTGAGCGACTTGCAAGGGAAAGTGGTGCTGCTCGACTTCCATCTGTTTGCATCGAGAGGATCCACCGAGCGCATCATGGCACTGCGCGACATATATAATAAGTATCACGCACAGGGACTTGAGATCTATCAGGTATCGGTCGATCCCGACGAGCACTTCTGGAAGACACAGACGGCTGCGCTACCTTGGATATGCGTTCACGAGAGCCAAGCCGACAATGGGATTACGCTGACGAAATACAATGTGCAGGCAGTGCCGACATTCTTCCTGCTCGACAAGAACTGCGTACCACACAAGCGCGACGTACAGATAAAAGATATCGATGCAGAAATCAAGAGTCTGCTGTAGCATGGTGCTGAGCCTGATGGTGTATATCTGTCAGGCTCAAGTGTTTAACATCGAGCACACCAGCGACACCACGGCAGTGTTAGTGCTTACCACCGACTCGTCGCGCAACGAATGGCAGATTGACTATCCCACCTACCAGTTTCAACAGGGTGACATCGACGGCGACGGAATACAGGAGGCATTCGTGGGAGTGATAAAGAGCACACGGTTCGACAGCACAACACGAAAGCGCTTGTTCATATTTAAGAACTTCCGCAACCTGATACGCCCGATGTGGATGGGCTCGAGCCTCGGACACGAGATTGTTGACTTCGTGTATGCCGACGGAAGCATATGGGCTGCAGTAAGAAACGAGAACGGCAACTATGCCGTGGGGGAATACGTCTGGGATAAGTTCGGACTGAGTCTGCATCGTTGGATTGAGCACGACATAACAGAAGAAAGAGCGCGAACGCTATTAAACAAATGACGAAAAAAGAAATGATAATATAAATCATACCGATTATGAAGAAATATATTCTGACACTACTCATGGCTGCCGTGACACTTAATATCAGTGCCCAGCAGAAGAAGGTAATCTTGCCAGGAAAGGGACATATCGACGTTGAGAAACTCAACGAAAAGATTGATCTCACGCAGGATGTATCGCAACTGAGCATCAGCGAGACACGTGTGCTGCGCAATGCTTTTGCGGCACGACAAGGCTACTGCCTGATGTCGGCCGACCTCAGAAGCATATATAATGCCACATCGTGGTACGACAGTCTGATGAATGAGCGATGGTGGAAAGAGAACGAGGAGGAATATACCGGCAACAATCCTCAGCACAAGGCAAAACCTATAGGCTACACTCGCGGTGAACTGAGGTTCATCAAACAACTCGAGGCTCACGAGATAGAGTTGCGCAAGCAGAACTTCAAAGTCGCTGAGGGTGAGAAGGTGAATATCGACAACCTGATAAACCCGTTCCAGATGGAGACTATTCCGCAACAACTGAAAAAGACTCTCGCTAAGAACGGATTCGCCATCGTGCCCACTGACTACAACCAGTTGTTCCAGGTGTATGAGTACAACGATTATCACGACTTCCCCAACTTCGTAACTACCGACCTTTTCCTGCAGGCATTCCACACATATTTTGATTGTATCCTGCGCGATTTGGAGATTGAGAAGTTCGACTCACTGCTAACACTTCTCTGCCGTGACAGCCACGCACGACTCACACAAACGATAGCGACACAAAAGAAGAACAAAAAGACCGTGGCTGCAGCAAAATATCTGCAGGCTTACTTCGCCGTGGCAATGCGTCTGCTCAACGAGAAAAGCAATGCGGCAGTTGCTAAGGAATATGCCAAGATGGTTGACGAAGAAATGGCGAATGTGAAAAAAACTCAGAACGAATACTCAAAATTCCTCGAATACAAGACTACACCCTTTGGCTATGATATATTCCGTCCACGTGGTCACTACACACGCTCCGAACAGCTGAGCCGCTACTTCAGGGCAATGATGTGGCTGCAGACAGTGCCCTTCGGAACCGACAAGCGACCACAACTAGAGCGTGCCGTGGTGCTTGCCGAGACAATTGGTGCAAACAGCAATCTGCGCACACTCTACGACAAGATATTCCAACCGCTGACATATCTGATGGGAAAGCCTGACAACGTGACCGTCATGCAACTCTACGACATCTGCAAGGCACAGGCAATGCCAACCGAGAAGCTGCTCAAGAACACAAAGAAAATGGACGAGGTGCAGGCAAAGGTGGAAGAAGTGGCCGAGCGACAAACGAAGATTCGACCACGCTATAAACGCACAAGCGAATATAAGATTAATTTCATGCCACAGCGATATCAACCCGACGCGCTTGTATTACAGGAGATGGTCGACCTTGAATCACCAACAACGAAACGCGATGTTCCACGCGGTCTTGATATCATGGCTGCAATGGGAATGAGCGAGGCAGAGAGAATACTCATCGACGAATTAGGCGAAAACAACCGCTGGGACAAGTACAGTGCAAACCTGGCACGCATGAAGGATACTATGTCGAAGACTGATTGGAATGCATCGTTGGCAAACCAGTGGATTGAAACACTGACCACGCTGCAGTCGAGCGATGCAAAATTGCCCTACTTCATGAAGTCGCCGCAATGGGAAAAGAAAAACCTCAACACCGCTCTCGCCTCATGGACAGAACTGAAGCACGATGCAATACTCTATGCCAAGCAACCGATGGGAGCAGAGTGTGGCGGATACGGACCACCCGACCCTGTGCTGAAAAGCTACGTGGAGCCTAACATCGCATTCTGGCAGAAGGCTATCACATTGCTCGACAACACAAAGAATATCCTTCAGAGTTTCAACCTCGAGACAGAGAAGAGCATCACCGGCACAAACGCATTGAAGGAGATTGCAGACATGTTGCTCAACATAAGCAAGAAAGAACTCTCAGGGGGTACCATCACCGACGAAGAATATAAATCGCTGGAGATTATTGGTTCGTCGATTGAATACCTCAGTCTCGGACTTATCAAAGACAAAGGAACCTTCCTCGATAACTGGAACGACGTAACTGGCGCTGATAAGAAAGTAAGCCTCATTGCTGATGTCTATACTGCAAATGCCGACAATAATCCAAAGAAATCGGTACTCTACGAGGCTGTAGGACCTGCACACACCATCTACGTCGTTGTTGAGATAGGCGGTTATCTCTATCTTACCCGAGGTGCTGTGTTCTCATATCGCGAGTTCCAAGACGACATCGCAGCACCCCGTGCTACAGATGAAGAGTGGCAGCGCACTCTCGAGACACAACCAAACAAAGGGATACCTTCGTGGATGAAAGAGATACTGGTGCCATTAAGCGAAAAGCTGACAGATAATGAGACTATCTTCTACAGCTCAGGCTGTTAAACTTATTCTTATCACCACCATGCTATCGGCAGTCTCCTACGTGCAGGCTGCCGATAGTATTACTGTCGCATTCACCGGCGACATACTCCTCGATCGTGGTGTGCGGCAGATAATAAATCATAACTCTCCCGATGTGTTATTCTCGCCATCGATTGATTCGCTGTTTGCCCACACCGACATTGTGGTTGGTAATCTTGAGTGTCCTGCAACCGACATTAAAGAACCATGCTACAAGCGATTCATTTTCCGCTCTGAACCTGAATGGCTTCATACACTGAAGAAACACCACATCACACATCTCAATCTTGCCAACAACCACTCCGTTGACCAAGGTCGTCGCGGACTCATGAGCACCATCCAGAATGTCCGCAAGGCTGAGATGATTCCCTTCGGTGCAGGAACAAACATGTCAGAAGCTGCAGAGCCCGTCCTGATAGCAAAGGAGCCGAGAGAGGTGTATCTCGTTGCCTCGCTCCGTTTGCCGCTCGAGGCCCTACCCTATCTGCCCGACGAGCCCAGTGTGAGTCAAGAGAGTTTCAACGATATGATTGCCCGAGTGGCAAACCTCCGCGCCAAAAACCCAGAGGCATGCATCATCGTTACGCTCCACTGGGGAGTAGAGCACACCACCACCCCTACATCACAGCAGCGACTTGAGGCACATCGCATTATCGATGCCGGTGCCGATGCCATCATCGGCCATCACACCCACACCATGCAAACAATCGAAAAATATCACGGTAAGCCAATCTACTACAGCATTGGCAACTTCATCTTCGACCAACAGCAGCCTCTTAACACCCGTGCTTGCCTACCTTTGCTTACCGTTACACAGAAGAATATGGCGTGGGATACTATACCCATTGAAATAGACAAATGTGTCCCACATATAACAAAGCAGTGAACAACACCTTTTAAAAATAAAACGGCCATAGACAAATTACTGTCCATGGCCGTTTTTTACTTGGCAATTATCAAATACTATTTCACTTTCTCTGCAAGCACTCGCATCCAATAGCCACCGATCACCGAGCGGGCCTTGAAGCCTATCATCCTCGATGTCTTCGTGTCGTGCCAGTCGCTGATAGGCACACGGCTCGGGGTCTGGTTGATGTAGTCGTAGAGAGGATCGACGAACTTCTGGAAGGTCTTCATATCGTCAGCCATTGCTGCCGACCACATGATCCAGTCGCTCTTCGTGTAGTCCTTGCGGATGTCGAGAGGCAGACCGTATTGGTTCTGACGGGTC
>CACZRN010000056.1 GCA_902783625.1 uncultured Prevotellaceae bacterium | reverse complement strand
TAAGGAGTTATGGAGTTAAGACATTACCTTCAGTTGTAATTATGGAGTTAAGGTGTTAAGGAGTTATGGAGTTAAGACATTACCTTACTTTATTATAGTTGATAAAATGTCATATGTTATAACTCCTTAACTCCATAACTCCACCTTATGGCTTCTTGTTATAGTTCACCGACTTTAGATTGTCAGAACTTCCTCCATACATCAGCTGCCATTCACCAGAAAGTGTCACCATATCTTGCTTCTCTTCTGACCATCCGAGGAATGTGGCGTCGTCGAGTTTAAAGGTCACATTAATAGTCTTGCCTGCAGGGATTGCCACGCGTTGGAATCCGCGAAGTGATTTCAGCGGTCCCTCTGTGTCGGCAACATATTTTGTGTATAACTGCACAACCTCTGTAGCGTCTCTATCTCCGCTGTTAGTGACAGGTATAATCAGTTTGTCGCCTTTAAGCCTTGCTTCACCATATTCGAAAGTAGTATATGTGAGCCCATATCCGAATGCAAAGAGTGGAGAACCGTTGAAATAGCGATATGTGTGGCCTTGCATGTCGTAATTGTCGAAGTCTGGTAGTTGTTCAACGTTACGATAGAATGTCACTGGCAACTTACCCGAAGGAGCTACATCGCCAAATAGTATGTCGGTAATGGCAGTGCCGCCCATCTCACCAGGATACCATGCCTGAACGATGGCATCGCATGTTTCGGTTTCAGGAACAAGTCCGATTGCAGAGCCTGAGAAGTTGACAAGGATAATCTTCTTACCTGCATCGTGGAGTTGCTTCAGGAGATTACGTTGCACGTCGGGCAACTCAATACTGGTGCGGTCACCGCCCTTGAAGCCAGGAATATTTGTTCCCATTTCCTCACCCTCAAGTTCAGGCGAGATGCCACTTGCAAATACAACAATGTCGATATTGCTTAACTTACCGAGTATATCCGTGTCAAGTGAATCGACATGTTTGCAACCGGCAAGTGTGAGAATGCCTGGTACACGTGTCTTCATAGCTTCGGCGAGCGTTATCGTATGGTCAGGAATGCCATTATAGTTACCCCACTGCATCTCGGCATAGTCAGCATTTGGTCCTACAAGAGCAATACGGCTTACATCATTACTAAGAGGCAGGATGTTATCTTTATTCTGCAGAAGCACTATTGTCTCTTGCGCCATCTTCCTTGCAAGTTCAATATGCTCTTTGCCTTCCACAATATCATCCGAGAGGTTGGCCCATGGTTCGATGTTGCCATCAAGTTCGCCAAGTTTTATACGTTGCACCAAAAGTCTTTCAAGTGAACGATCTACGTCTGCTTCATCGAGTAAGCCTGCTTTCACTGCTTCAGGGATATGCTCATACGACTCGCCACAGTTCAGGTCGGTACCCGTGTGAATAGCTTCGGCAACAGCATGTGCGGCATCCTCGCTGTATTTATGGCAGTTAGGGGAGTAGAAATCAGAGATCGCCCAACAGTCGGATGTTATCAATCCGTTATATCCCCATTCGCCACGCAGAATGGTGTTGATAAGATAGTCGCTTGCACCACATGGTTTGCCACGAAAACGATTGTAAGCAATCATTACCTCCTGCACATCGGCTTTCGTCACCAAATCCTTAAATGCAGGAAGATAAGTCTCTCTTAGGTCACGCTCCGACACCTCGGCATTGAAACGATGGCGGTCGGGCTCTGGACCCGAGTGCACCGCATAATGCTTTGCACAGGCATGTGCCTTAAGCACTTTTGCATCCGATGGTCCTTGCAATCCGCGTACTACAGCCATTCCAAGTTGCCCGGTGAGGTAGGGGTCTTCGCCATAAGTTTCCATCCCACGACCCCAACGCGGATCGCGGAAGATGTTAATGTTCGGAGTCCAGAAGGTCAATCCCTGATATTGGTCCACATGACCTGCGTTGATAGCCTGACGGTTTTTAACCCTTGCTTCGTCGCTCACAGCAGTGAATACATCGTATATTAGATTCTCGTCAAACGAAGCCGCCATGCCTATCGGCTGTGGGAAAACCGTTGCCTTGCCATTGCGAGCCACACCATGAAGCGCCTCGTTCCACCAATTGTAAGCGGGAATACCCAATTCGTCTATTGGCGCAGAGTGATGCATCATCAGCGATGCTTTCTGTTCGATAGTGAGCTTAGAGATAATTTCTTTTGCGCGTTGTTCGGCAATTGTGTCGTCAGGATGAGTGCACGACGCACCGATAAAGCATGCCAAACCAACGATAATAAGGTGATTTGTTTTCATTGTATGAATATAAAATTGTTATTTATTCATGTTAAGGTTTAACTTTGCGAAGTTAGCAAAAATAATTGAACCTCACAAATACAATCCGATATTTATTACTTCTTTTTTCGTAAAAAATATCTTGCGTTTATGATGCTTTTCGGTCATCGCCAATAAAGAGCCTCTTTAATGCCGCTTAAGAGCCTCTTTAGTCTCATTAAAGGGGCTTTTATGTCGCGGTTAAGAGGCTCTTTATTGAAACCCTTTGTATAAGGCAAAAAAGAAGCCAACTTACTCGGTTGTAAATTGACTTCGTTTGTGATGGACAGGGTGATTATAGTTTTTTGGCACAGCCTACATTGTCTTTCATGATGAAGTCTTCACCATGCTCGCCCTCGTCGATAATCATTGTGTCCATATAACCATTCCAAAGGGTGTTTCCTGTAATCACACTGTGCGACATTTTCTTGACTATAAATCCCACCTGTGGTGTGAAGAGCCCATGTCCGCCGTCATCTTGTCCTGCCAGACAGGCATTGCCCGTCATCGAGATGCCGTGGCAGTCTTCCATCATCACTTGACATGAGTGCTCTCCGTGAGCGAGATAGCTGGAGTCTTTACCACAACGGCGAAAGACGTTACCTGTTACTGTAGCGGCACTGACTTTTAAGGCATACAGCCCTGCACCGTGGTTGCGGTCGAAAGAATTGCCTGTCACGTTCCAGTCGTCGCCGTTGTGGATGAACAATCCATATCCACGATTCCATTCCACACGGTTGGCAGTGAACATTACTGTTGCTCCACAGTCGTCGCAACCGAAGCCGTTGCCGCCATTGCCAGAGAACTGATTGTCAGTGACAAAGCCATCCCAACCAAGAAGACGAATGCCGTCGCCTTTGTTTGACATGAACTGACTATGCCGAACAATGAACAGCCATACCCTGCGGAAGAATACTCCATGCCCGGAAAAATCCATCACTTTGGTGTCGTCAATTACAATAGTGTCTTCCTTATTGCTCCAGTGTTCGGGGTTGTTGAGATATATTCCATGAATCTGTTTCTTTGCTTCCGGGATTCCACGTAAAACTAATCCGTGTATTCTAACACCGAATGAGCCAGTTATATCAAGCATGCAGTCGGCTTCGTCATCGTCGAGTTCGAGAACAGCACCACGTTTTTCGGTATGGAATATCCATACCGGATCGGCAAGCAATGTAACATATGCCGGCACTTTCAGGTTGTGACACCGGTATATTCCTGCAGGAAACCAAACGGTGCCATTCACTTGAGCAGCTCTTTCGAGTGCTTGTTGTATGGCTTTGCTGTCGGATGTCTTCCCATCTCCTATTGCGCCAAAGTCTTTAACATTGAATCGTGTGTCGGATGTGTCATCATTTTTCGATGTAAAAGATGATAATCCGAAGGTGGTTACAATGCCTGCCATACTGGCAATGCCTGTTCTTTTGACGAACTCTCTTCGCTCCATGGTTAAGTAAATAGTTTTAGTTTATAATTAATTGACAATCCGTAAGGTAACCATATCAGGTTAATTCTTTTATTTATAGTAATGTGCTCTGTCAATACTTATACTATGATAGCGGTGTGATATTAGTAAATCAGTACTCCTTTTTATGCTAAAAAAAGAACGGGAGGATTTGAATCATCCTCCCGAACTTTGAGTTTTGATGCGCGTTTAGCAAATCTTACGCGAGCCATCGCTGATTACTACATCGTACACCTTTGGTTCTTTACCGAACTTCTCGGCGTACTTCTTCACTGCAGTAGCAATGAAGCTGTCGTAGAGTTCATCTTTAACAAGGTTGATGGTGCAGCCTCCGAATCCTCCGCCCATGATTCTGCTACCGGTGACACCACATTCTTTTGCAATGTCGTTCAGATAGTCGAGTTCTTCGCAGCTTACCTCATACTCTTTCGACAAGCCATAGTGTGTCTCATACATTTTCTTGCCAACGGTCTCGTAGTCGCCTTTCTCAAGTGCGTCGCAGACAGCAAGCACACGGTCTTTCTCGCCAAGAACGAAGTGGGCGCGAGTGTAATCTTCTTCGCCTACCTCGGCGCGAACTTCTTCTAACTGCTCCCATGTGCAGTCACGTAGTGTCTCGAATTTACCTTCCGGATGACGTGCGGCAATATGACGAACAACATTCTCACAAGAGTTGCGGCGGTCGTTGTATGGAGAACCTACAAGCTCATGCTTAACACATGAGTTGAGCAATACAAGCTTGTATCCTTTTGGATTGAATGGGAAGTACTCAAATTCACGACTGCGACAGTCGAGACGCATAAGTTTGCCTGCCTGTCCAAAGACACTTGCAAACTGGTCCATGATTCCACAATTCACTCCTACATACTTATGTTCAGTAGCCTGACCAGCGAGAACCATATCCCATTTTGAAACCTTGTTCTCACCGAAGAGGTCGTTAAGTCCACATGCAAAACAACTCTCCATTGCTGCTGATGACGACATACCTGCACCGAGGGGCACATCACCGGCAAAGGCAATATTGTATCCCTTTACAGGAACGCCAAGAGCTTCCATTTCGAGAGTAATGCCATAGATGTAGCGTGCCCACGAAGCACGTGGTCCCACACCGTCGTGGAAGTCGAAGTCAACACGATCCTTCAGGTCGATAGAGTATGCACGGATAGTGCTCTCTGTGCCGTTAGGACGCATCTCTGCCATAATACCTTTGTCAACTGCGCCTGGGAAAACGAATCCTCCATTATAGTCGGTATGCTCACCAATAAGATTAATGCGACCCGGCGATGCGTATATGTTACCTGTCTTGCCGTCGAAATGCTTAATGAAACGGCTTCTTACAAACTCAATATCCATAATTATGCTTTTATCCTTTTAAAATTAAACATATTTGATCAATCTACAGGGATGTCTTTATTGACGTTCTTGCATCCAATCAGGCTATAGTAAAGCATGTATATAAGCATGGCAATTACTAGCCAGTAGCTGTTCATATATCCTGCTGCCTTAGCGATATACTCCTGAATGAGAGGCATAACACCACCACCTACAACGAGCATCATAAAGATACCAGATGCTTGCTCTGTATATTTACCTAAACCTTCCACTGCAAGATTGAAGACGCAACCCCACATTATGCTGGTGCAAAGACCGCACAACACAAGGAAGAGGCAACTCAGTGGAACTTGGAACATTGCGAAGCCATCAGCTGCGCTATAGCCAGGCATGCTCACTGTTGTGCTCTTTGAAATTGAAATGGCAATGAGAATAAGAACGATTGCAATAGAGCTCATGGTGATCATCTGTGCACGGCTGCTTATCTTGCCTGATACCAATGTGCTGCTGAAACGTCCAACCATCATAAGTAGCCAATAGATTGCAGCGATAGCACCACCGATAGCAGCACCGTTCAATGCAATGCCGGCTCCCTTTTCAGATGCATCGGAGAGATAGAAGATAACCTGTGCAGGGATACCAATCTCAATACCTACATAGAAGAATATTGCAATCGCACCTAAAACGAAATGACGGAAATTCCATGCGCTGTGCTCATATACTTTAGTGTTACGCTCCTGAGCAGGCTCGGGAATGGTTACACAATAGATGATGACAAATGCGATGGCAAAAACAGCCATGGCGATGAACAGCAGAGGAGAAACGTCTGACATGGCAGTCTTATCAGTCACTGTACCTACGAGAGCACCAACAAGCAGTGGGGTGAGTGTACCAGTAAGTGAGTTCAGTGTGCCACCAGTTTGAATGAGCTGGTTACCACGATTGCCACCACCACCGAGGAGGTTAAGCATTGGGTTGACAACTGTGTTGAGCATACATACGCAGAAACCGCAGACGAAAGCTCCCAACAGGTAAACATAAATGGCTGAACCCTGAAGGAACTCAAAGCTCGACAGATACTGGATGCAGATGCCAATGAATCCCACTGCCAATGCAATCAGAGTGGTCTTCTTGTAACCCAGCTTTACCAACATCTTTCCAGCAGGGATACCCATGAAGAGATAGGCTGCAAAGTTCATCATGTTGCCCATCATGCCAGCCCATTCGTATTGGTTTTTCCATATGGTTCCGAATGGTGCGGCCATGTTTGTCACAAATGAAATCATCGCGAAGATGAAGCACATCGTAATAATGGCAATGATATTGCCGTTTTTCTTTTCTTGACTCATTTTGTTTTGTTTTTTAGTTATTATTATGAAATTTCGATTCTTCTATTATTCTTTCACTCCGAACTTATAGATTGTTTTTTGGCGATAATGCCTATGTGGTTTGAGTATTACCGATGGGAAATAAGGATGGTTGGGGGAGTCGGGGAAGTGCTGAGCCTCAAAACATATAGCACTGCGACGTGGGAAAGTGGCTCCATGTTGTCCTTTGTATCCATCGGCCCAGTTGTCTGTATAAACTTGTACACCAGGCTCTGTTGTATAAACTTCCATAGTACGTCCGCTTACGGGCTCTTCAATTCTTGCCGCAAAGCTCAATTCCCCTTCTTCTTTCTTGTTGAGAACAAAGCAATGATCATATCCTGCACCGTTTCTGATTTGTTCGTCATCTGAATCGATGTCTTTTCCTACAGGTTTTGGAGTACGGAAATCAAATGGAGTACCTGCAACCTTTAATATCTCACCGGTAGGAATACTTGTCTCATCGATCGGAATATAATAGTCAGCATTAATTTCGCAGATGAGATTTTCAATAGTAGGTGTAGGATCGGCTATACCTGCAAGTGAGAAGAAACCATGACTGGTAAGATTGATTATAGTTTTCTTGTTAGTCGTTGCCATATATTCAATAATCAGTTCATTTTCATTATTGAATGTATAGACAACGGTAACTTTAACCTCACCAGAGAATCCTTCTTCGCCATAAGGACTTACGTATTGCAATACGAGAGTCTGGTCGTTCATCTGCAAAGCTTCCCAGACTTTTGCATTATATCCTTTTTTCCCACCATGAAGAGAATTGGGGCCATTATTTATTGCAAGGAAATACTCTTTTCCATTAAGCTGGAATTTACCCTTGGCGATACGATTGCCATATCGACCTATGAGAGTAGACAAATAAGGTTCTGGAGAATTGATAACGTCTTGAATGTTATCATGCCCTTGAATTACGTTGGCATGTTTTCCATTTCTGTCGGGAGCCATAATTGCAACGATTGCTCCACCATAATTAGTAATTGCCACTTCGTTGCCGATTTGGTTCTTTAAAATATACAAGTCGGTTTGCTTACCATTGATAGTGGTCTGAAAATCTTCTCTTTTCAGGCCACAAATGTTTTCCATTTCTGTAGTGTTCATGATAAATACGGTTTTAGTTATTTTATCTCCTTGCAAAGTAAAATAAAAAAAACGGATTCAGCAAAGAAACACTTAATAATTATTATTCAAAGACGTTAAAAACATTTAAACGTTATAATTTGTTGTATGAATATGTTCCAAAAAATCCGCAACGATGTAGCTACTTCCTCCGATAAAGACAAAATCTTCGGTGCTTGCATCTTGCATCGCGGCATTATATGCATCAGCAACATTCGGGAATTTTTTGCCCTTAAGCCCATGCTCTTTGCCTATTCTCATAACTTCGACATCGCTTATTGCACGATGGGATGTCGCTTTTGTAAAGTAATACACTGCATTCTTTGGTAGCATATCCATAACGGCATTTATATCTTTGTCATCGACCATGCCAAAAACAATACGTAGTGTCTTGCATTTCTGACGCTTTATCTGTTTGCTTAGATATATCCATCCGCCTACATTATGACCAGTATCGCAAACCACTTTCGGATTATCCCGAACGATTTGCCATCGTCCCATTAGTCCTGTGTTAGTGACTACATTCTCAATACCTCGCTTTATGGTATTCTCATAGCCGTCGAAAATGACAATCTCTCTTAATATTGATAAAGTATTGAGAATCGTGTTAATGTTTTTTTGCTGATAGTCGCCACCTAATGGCGAACTTATCTTTCCTATGTTTGTGCCATATTCCACACCGATGTCGTTATTTTTAACATCGGTAATGAAACAACAATCTTCTGCGAATGTGATTGGTGCTTTATGTGTCTTGGCAAATTTCTTGAACACCTTTTTGGTCTCTGGCGTCGTCTCTCCAATTATTACAGGTGTATTGTCTTTTATTATCCCTGCTTTCTCAGTAGCAATCTTCTCTAATGTGTTACCAAGAAACTGAGTATGGTCAAAGCTAATGTTTGTTATAATAGACAGGATAGGGGAGATGATGTTTGTGCAGTCGAGTCGCCCTCCCAATCCTACTTCAATCACCGCATAGTCAACATTCTGTTCGGCAAAGTATTTGAAAGCCATTGCTGTGGTGAGTTCAAAGAAAGAGGGATGAAGCGGTTCGAAGAAGTTGCGATAATCTTCAATGAATTCAACTACATATTCTTTCTCAACAGGAACGCCGTTTACCTTTATTCTTTCACGAAAATCAACAAGATGTGGTGAGGTGTAAAGCCCGACTTTATATCCTCCTTCTTGTAATATTGAAGCTATAGTGTGAGAGCATGACCCTTTGCCATTGGTACCACCTATATGAATTGACTTGAATTTTTTATGTGGATTACCAAAGTAATTGTCGAGAGCAATTGTGGTAGAAAGTCCCTCCTTATATGCAGAAGCACCCACGTGCTCAAACACGGGGGTGCTATTATATAAATAATCTACAGCTTCTGAGTAATTCATGTCTTAATTAAAATAACTCTTGAACTTGCTAAAGATAGACCTTTTTGTGGCATTGTCACCTTTAAAGTTATTGCTATTCCGCATCTTTTCAATCATTTCTTTTTCGTCGCGGCTCAATGTCTTAGGTACATAAACACTTATATTCACGACCAAATCACCCACAGAGCTGCCATATCCTTTCACGGCAGGAAGACCTTTTTGTCGAAGTCGGAGGGTTTTCCCTGGTTGAGTGCCTGGCTCAATCTTTATTTTCACCTTTCCGCCGCTTATTGTAGGAATGTCAACAGTGCCACCAAGTGTAGCTGTCGGGAAATCGAGAAGAAGATTATAGATGACATCTTGCCCATCGCGGATAAAGGTGTCGTTTTCCTCTTCTTCTATATATACTTGAATATCTCCATTCACTCCATTATGTTGTCCGGCGTTACCTTTACCTGGTACAGTGACTATCATTCCATCAGCAACACCAGCCGGGATATTGATTTCAACGACTTCCTCGCCTTTGGTTATACCAGTTCCCGAACATGCACTGCATTTGTTCTTTATAACGGTTCCCTCACCATGACATGTGGGGCACTCTGTCTGTGTCTGCATCATGCCAAGCATCGTGCGGACAGTCTTCACAGTGACGCCACTACCATGACACGTGGGGCATGTGTCTGACTTGCTGCCCCCTTCTGCACCGCTGCCATGACAATGTGGACATGCGATGTCTTTTCTAACTTTAAACTTCTTGGTAACTCCCGTCTCTATGTCTTGGAGCGAAAGTTTTACCTTTAGCCTCAAGTCTGAACCCCGATAACGTGCTCTGTTACCAGCGCTGCTTCTGTATCCTCCAAATCCACTTCCTCCAGAGAAACCTCCACCGAAAAAGTCGCTGAAGATATCTCCGAATTGTGAGAATATGTCGTCTACAGAGAATCCTTGTCCGCTTCCGAAGCCTCCAAATCCTCCCGGCGCATCAAATCCGAACTGGTCATACTGCTGGCGTTTCTTCGGATCGTGTAGCACATCGTATGCCTCGGCGGCTTCTTTAAACTTCTCTTCAGCTTCTTTGTCGCCAGGGTTTCTGTCAGGATGATACTTGATGGCTATCTTCCTGTATGCTTTTTTTATCTCCTCGTCAGTTGCTTTCTTATCAACGCCGAGTACCTCGTAATAATCTCTTTTTGCCATTTCTTTAATAGCTAATAAAAACAAATAGACACTTTAAAGATCCTTTTTTTACTATAAAAGGAACATGTCTTATTGTCCGACTGCCACTTTGGCATGTCTTATAACTTTATCGTTTAGCATGTATCCTGTCTGAATACAGTCAACGACTTTTCCTTTCTTGTCGTCACCCATACCAGGAACCATTGCTATTGCCTCGTGATAGTCAACGTCGAAGTCTGCTTCATCTGTCTCAATCTTCTTAACGCCCATGCTCTCGAGTGTTTTCATGAACTTCTTAAAGATGAGTTCCATTCCCTCTTTTATCGCAGTGGGATCATCGGTATTGTCTGATAATGCCCGCTCGAAGTCATCTAGAACAGGAAGAATGGCGGTAATAGTTTTCTCGCCTCCGTTGAGAATCAGTTCGGTTTTCTCTTTAAGGGTGCGCTTTTTATAGTTGTCGAACTCGGCAATAGTGCGGAGCAACTGATCTTTCAGCTTGTCGATTTCTTCATTTGCTTTTGTCAGAGGATCGATTTCTGCCTGCTCTTCCTCTTCAGCCGCATCTTCACTTGGTTCAGCAGTAGTTTCTTCTTCGTTGACTTCTTCCTGAAGATTTTCATCGTTTTCCGCGATGTTCTCTTCAAGTTCTTTGTTGTCTATAATGTTTTCTTTTTCTTTTTTCATTTCTCAAATGTTTTTGTTTGTCTGTTCTTTCACTAGCAAAAAGCCTGCCAAATTACTTTTATTGCATATACATTTTAGCTTTTTGCTCTTTTATTTGCTCGTCGTAGATATAATCGTCGTAATCCATCAGTTTATCGATGGTGCCATTCGGAGTTAATTCGATAATCCTATCGGCAACTGTTTGGATGAACTCATGGTCGTGACTTGAGAAAAGTATGTTTCCCTTGAAACTTACAAGGTTATTGTTGAACGCCTGTATCGATTCAAGGTCGAGATGGTTTGTGGGCGTATCGAGAATCAGACAGTTGGCATTCTTAAGTTGCATACGTGCTATCATGCATCGCATTTTCTCGCCTCCGGAAAGCACATTAACCTTTTTCTCTACCTCTTCCTGTTTAAACAACATTCTGCCCAAATAGCCTTTCATTACCACCTCGTTGCCTGGACCATACTGCGAAAGCCACTCAACAAGATTCATGTCGCTTTTGAAGAACTCAGTATTGTCGAGTGGGAGATAGGCAGTTGTTATTGTTATGCCCCACTTGTATGTGCCAGCGTCAGCCTCTCTGTTACCATTGATAATCTCAAAGAGAGCAGTCATTGCCTTCGGATTGTGTGAAAGGAATACCGTCTTCTGTCCACGTTCAATGTTGAAACTTACATTGTCGAACAGTACTGTTCCGTCGTTATCGACAGCCTTCAGGCCTTCTACTTCAAGTATCTGATTGCCTGGTTCGCGTTCCATTTGGAATATAATGCCAGGATATTTCCTGCTTGATGGGCGTATCTCCTCAACAGTCAGTTTATCAAGCATTTTCTTTCTCGATGTTGTCTGTTTCGATTTGGCAACGTTAGCTGAGAATCTACGAATAAACTCTTCAAGTTGCTTGCGCTTTTCTTCTGCTTTCATTCTTTGGTTCTGCGCCTGACGCAATGCCAACTGCGAACTTTCATACCAGAACGAGTAGTTACCTGCAAAGACCGTTATCTTTCCAAAATCGATGTCAATTGTCTGTGTTGAAACCGCATCGAGGAAGTGTCGGTCGTGACTGACTACAAGCACTGTCTGCTCAAGATTGCTTAGATACTCCTCCAGCCACTGAACGGTGTCGAGATCGAGGTCGTTTGTGGGCTCATCGAGAAGCAAGTTGTCAGGATGTCCGAAGAGTGCCTTTGCCAACATCACACGCACCTTTTCATTATTTGACAATTCAGACATCTGCTTGTAATGAAGTTCTTCTTTCACACCTAGATTCTGCAATAGTTGTGCTGCTTCGCTCTCTGCCTCCCAGCCATTCATCTCTGCGAACTTCAATTCAAGTTCAGCAGCCAGGTTTCCGTCTTCCTCGGTCATCTCTGGTTTTGAATAGAGAGCCTCGCGATCTTTCATGTTTTTCCACAAAGGCTGGTGCCCCATGAAAACAGTGTCCATAACCGAGAAGTCGTCATATCTGAAGTGATCTTGTTCAAGAACAGACAGACGCTCTCCCGGACCGAGCTCTACAGTTCCCTTATTGGGCTCAAGTTCTCCGCTGATTGCTCGCAGTAGGGTAGACTTGCCGGCTCCGTTTGCACCGATAACACCATAAATGTTTCCCGACGTGAACTTCAGGTTCACATCCTTGTAAAGTATTCTCTTGCCAAACTGAATGGCGATATTCGTAAGTGTAATCATATTCTGCTTTTTTCTTTGGTAAATAGTCTTGTCAAATATGTTTCTATTTCGCACTACACCTATTTATATATTATAGGCCGTGCAAAATTACAAAAAATATTCGATATATGAAAATAGAGCGCATCAAAAAGGGTGTGTTTGTCTACTTTTTTGTTTCTTCTTTTGCTGTTCAATACACCTGCTTCTGATAAAGAGCCCGTTTAATGCCGGTAAATGGGCTCTTTATTGCCATTAAAGAGGCTTTTAATTGGCATTAAAGAGGCTCTTTAATAACGCATTGAAGGTTAGCGGATTATAAGTGTGGTTTTTATTTTTCTTGTCAAAATGTTATCTCGGACATGATTGTTTTGAATTTTATTTTTTCAAAAAAGCGCGAAAAAAATTTGCAGGTTTGCAAAAAAGCATTAACTTTGCAGTCGCGTTTGGAGAAATGCGCCTTACTTTTGTAGGTTTTCATGCGGAAATAGCTCAGTTGGTAGAGCACAACCTTGCCAAGGTTGGGGTCGCGGGTCCGAGTCCCGTTTTCCGCTCACATTCTGGACAAAGCCAATAGAAGAGAAACTTCAATGCCCAGGTGGCGGAATTGGTAGACGCGCACGTTTCAGGTGCGTGTGCCGAGAGGTGTGCAGGTTCGAGTCCTGTTCTGGGCACT
>CACZRN010000055.1 GCA_902783625.1 uncultured Prevotellaceae bacterium | reverse complement strand
GTTGAGGAAAGTAGTCGTTGGTATCCAGGTGGTGGAATATATCGTCCAGTTAAGTTAGTCACCACATCGAAAGCCCATCTCGATGCTTGGGGAACATACATACGCACATTACAAGCCGACTCTAACCAAGCCATCTTGTCTATCGATACTAAAACAATCGGGGGAGAAGGCAAGGTTAACATTCGTATATATGATGCATCTGGAGCGGAGGTTGCAAACGGGAATACTCCTTTCGTTAAGAATCCACATCTCTGGTCGCCTGAGACACCTTACTTATATACAGCAGTAATTGAACTTTTACAACAGAATGTGGTAGTTGATAAACTCACACAGAAGTTCGGCATCCGTACGATTGCCATTACTCCCGAGCGAGGATTCATGCTTAATGGCGTATCACGAAAATTCAAAGGGGTGTGCCTGCATCATGATCTTGGTCCATTAGGAGCTGCGGTTAACAGGGCTGCTTTAGAACGACAAGTGCGCATACTCAAAGACATGGGGTGTGATGCAATACGAACAAGTCATAACATGCCTTCAACAATGCAACTCGAAGTGTGCGACTCAATGGGCATGATGGTAATGGCTGAGAGCTTCGACATGTGGATTTATCCTAAATGTAAGAATGGATATGCAAGGTTTTTCAAAGAATGGTCCGACCGCGACATGGAGAATCTGGTGCTAAGATCACGCAATCATCCGAGCATAGTCATGTGGTCAATCGGGAATGAGATACCAGAGCAGTGGAACGAAGAGGGGCGTGAGATATCGCGTCGTTTGCAAGATATCTGCCATCGCCTTGATCCTTCACGGCCAGTGACACAGGGCATGGATCGCGCAGATGGAGCCACGAAGACTGGATTCATGCAGGTGATGGACGTGCCAGGATTCAATTATCGCGTACATCTATACGATGAATATATCAGCCAGCTGCCTCAGAAATTTATTCTCGGTAGCGAGACAGGCTCAACTATCAGTTCGCGCGGAGTATATTATTTTCCTGTAGAGGTGACTGATCATCCATATCATGACGACGGACAATGCTCAAGTTACGATATAGAATATTGCTGGTGGAGCAATCTGCCCGACGATGATTTCATGCTAAATGACGACCGTAACTACACAATAGGGCAGTTTGTATGGACTGGGTTTGATTATCTGGGCGAGCCAACACCATACGATGAATATTGGCCATCGCGCTCAAGCTACTTCGGAATATGCGACTTGGCCGGACTTCCAAAAGACAGGTATTATCTATATCGTTCTGTATGGAACACCTCTGAGCATACCATTCATCTGCTTCCACATTGGACATGGCCAGGGCGTGAAGGTCAGACGACACCTGTGTATTGCTACACAGATTACCCAGAAGCTGAGCTGTTTGTAAATGGAAAAAGCCAAGGACGTATTCGTAAGAACACATCTGCACGGAATGTGATATGTAACCCGAATGCAGAGAAGAAAGATTTGACTGCACTAGACAGATATCGCCTACGCTGGAATGATGTGGTTTACGAGCCTGGTGAGCTTCGCGTGGTGGTGTTCGACGAGCAAGGCAACAGAGCAGGAGAGCAGGTTCTCCGCACAGCAGGCAAACCACTGGCAATGAAACTCGAAGCAGACAGAAAGGTTATAAAAGCTGACGGAAGTGATCTGGCATACATTACTGTCTCGCTAACCGATAAAAACGGAACCGAAATACCTACTGCCACCGATCAACTGTCATTCGATGTCAGTGGAGCAGGTAAATTCCGAGGCGTATGCAATGGTGATGCAACATCGCTTCAGCCATTCACAAAGCCAGAGATGAAATTATTCAGTGGTAAACTCGTGGTTACGGTTCAAGCCTCAGACACCAAGGGTGAAATAAAACTCACCGTGCGTGATAAGGATCATCCGAAGTTGAAGAATTCTATCATCATAAATGCCGAATAATAAAAGCATAATTTGCATGTTTGTTGTTCATTACAAATAGGCATGGACTTATAAACAATTGTTAACTCAACAAAGAGCCTCTTTACCGCCATTAAAAAGCCTCTTTACCAGCAATAAAGAGCCTCTTATCCAGCGGTAAAAAGCCTCTTTAATAACGCCTTGTAAATCATCACCTTAGCATTGGAGAATATATAATTTCAATTTTTAAATAAACCTTACTTAAAAATCTACACATGAAGAAAAACTTTTTTACTATTGCAGCATTGTTTATTGTATTAACATTGCATGCTTCTACATTGCCACAACCAAAGGCACATATTTCAATAAAGCAGCCTGGAAATCCTGCTGTTACTTACGATTTGCATTCGACTCCGAAAGAAGTACTGCCTGTAGAGGTAGAGACTAAAATGCTCATGGCTGATGATAATGACGCTGTGACATACGAGGTGACTATTACGGCTAAGAGTAGAACTGTCTATTTCAACTTCGGAGCAGAACTTTCGTCAGGTTTTGCCTCTGATGATTGCGAGTATTACATGCCAGGCTTCTGGTATCATCGCAATCTGCGTTCGCCACGCGAGGCACCCTCATTCCACACTTCGAAGAGCTGGAACTTTCGCGAAGATCGCATGTCGGCACCACTTGTCAGCGTGTTCAACATTAAAACAGGTGAAGGATTGGGCGTGCTAAGGCAACTCGACTCTTCATCAGATGCGCTTACTTGCCATCAGTCGGGCGAGGAGATATTGTCAGGCGAAAGTTCTATCGGTTATCTTGGCTTTGACAGCGAGCAAAAAGAAGCAGGACTTTGTTTTGGATATCCTTATGTTGAATCGCCAAAGCGTTACATTCGTAAGTTGACACTCATAGATCCCATAACGACTTTTGCACGTTTGAATGCTGGAGAGAGCAAGACAATACGGTGGAAGATAAATGGTATGAAAGCAAACGATTATGGTAGTTTTGTGAGTCGAATTTGGGAATATTGCTTCGATGAGATTAACCCGCAAACGGTTGATCCATTATATACACCTGATGAGATGAAAGCGCAGATGGCAAACTATTTCAGACAAGCGTATGTAGATAAGTATCCACTGAAGTATCATTCAGGATTAGGGCTTCTAATTGATAAATGCGAAAGTGCGCCTATCGTACAGGTTGGCTTCTGTGGTAGAGTCCTGCTGAATGCGTTTAATTCCATTGAGTATGGCGAGCAGACATCGCAATCGGACCTTGTCATAAATGGTCAGGCCATTATGGAAAGCTTTCTGCAACATGGCTTCACTCAGAAAGGCTATTTCTACGATGATATCGACTTCAATAGAGGAATGCCTGCAGATAAAGATGTTGTTCATAGTATTCGCCAACAATCGGAAGCAATCTATGCTGTACTTTTATACCTGAAATACGAGAAAGAGCACAATCGCCTGCACAAACAATGGGAGGAACGCATGCGGACATTGTTAGACAATCTGCTAATACTTCTGAAAGACGACGGACACTATGCACGAAAATTCCATGATGACGGCAGCGATATAGATAGCAGTGGAGGCTCTACGCCTTCGGCAACATCTGCTTTGGTCATGGGATATAGATATTTCGAAGAGAAAAAGTATTTGGTGGCAGCTAAACGTACGGTTGATTACCTTGAGCGTAATATAATCTCAAAAAGCGATTATTTTTCTTCTACACTCGATGCCAACTGCGAAGATAAAGAAGCTGCTATAGCAGCTGTGACCGCTACATATTATCTCGCAAAAGTAACACGAGGCAAGGAGCAACAGCATTATATTGATCTCTGTCGGCAAGCAGCTTATTTTGCATTGTCGTGGTATTATTTATGGGATATCCCTTATGCACAAGGACAAATGCTTGGCGATCTTGGACTAAAGACACGCGGATGGGGTAATGTGTCGGTGGAAAACAATTGTGCCGACGTGTTTGTTTTTGAATTGGCACACATTGTTGATTGGTTAGGAAAGACATGTGGAGAACCGCGTTTCATTAGAATGAACGAAATCATCTATTCGTCATTGAATCAACTTCTACCAGTTGAAGGACGGCTATGCGGTATAGCGGTTGAAGGATATTATCCGGAATTTATACAAAGTACCGATTGGGACTATGGTAAAAATGGTCGTGGCTTTTACAATAATTATTTCGCACCGGGTTGGGCAACTGCCTCGTTGTGGGAACTATATTCTCCAACTCGCACCGACCATTTCTTAGACAAATAATAATCGAGGGTGTAACAAAAGCTACACCCTCGATTGTTTTTATATACTAGATATAAATGTAAACTGCATAGGCAACGATTACAACTGCAAGCACACAAAGGAATGCAAATAAGCCTTTCTCTAAAGCTTTGCGTCTTTTCTTCGCACTTTTTGTCTTCCTGACGAAAATAGCAGCGTCGTCTTCGTGCCTATGATGATGACCATGTTTCATGATTAATAAATTGTAGATTAGAAGTAAATAGCAGGACCGGATTAGTCTTCAATACTCATCCGATCCTGCTATGGTTGTTACATGAATGCAACGGTAAGTCCTGCCATAACAATGCTTACCATCGACATCAGTTTTATAAGGATGTTGAGCGACGGACCACTAGTGTCTTTGAAAGGATCACCGACAGTATCGCCAACGATTGTAGCTTTGTGAGCAAAGCTGCCCTTGCCGCCAAAGTTACCTTCCTCAACATTCTTCTTCGCATTGTCCCATGCACCTCCGGCATTAGCCATGAAGATAGCAAGGGTAAAGCCTCCTGCAAGTCCACCTACGAGGAGACCGAGCACTCCAGCAACGCCAAGAACACATCCAACAATGATAGGGATGATAATGGCAAGGATTGATGGGAAAATCATCTCGTGCTGAGCAGCACGTGTGGAAATCTCAACACAACGGCTATAGTCGGGAGTACCTGTACCCTCAAGTATTCCGGCAATCTCCTTGAACTGACGGCGTACCTCTACAACCATCTTCTGAGCAGCACGTCCGACAGCTTCCATCGTAAGTCCACAGAAGAGGAAAGCTGCCATTGCACCGATAAACGCACCGACAAGAACCTTGGGATTCATCAGGTTAACCTGGAAGAAATTCATGAAGTCGGGAATAGTTGCGTCAGATGCATTAATGACATCGCCCTGAAGGTTTGTAAGTGTCTCTCCGGCACGTGTCATGGCAATCTTAATCTCCTCAATATATGAAGCGAGCAAAGCCAGAGCTGTGAGTGCAGCAGAACCGATTGCAAAGCCTTTACCTGTGGCAGCAGTAGTATTGCCAAGAGCATCGAGAGCATCAGTGCGATGACGTACATCCTCACCAAGCTTGCTCATTTCGGCATTACCGCCAGCATTGTCAGCAATAGGACCATAAGCATCGGTTGCGAGTGTTATGCCAAGAGTAGAGAGCATACCTACTGCTGCTATGCCAATACCATAAAGGCCATGTGAGAGACTTGCCGAAGACATTGACAGATCGAAGCCATTGGCAAAAAGATAGCTCATAACGATTGCAACACCAATAGTGAGTACAGGAATGCATGTAGAAATCATACCGGTGCCTATACCTTTTATAATAACGGTTGCAGAACCAGTAAGTCCTGCCTCAGAAATCTTCTGAGTCGGCTTATAACTGTGTGAAGTATAGTACTCTGTTGCCTGTCCGATGATCACACCAGCTGCGAGACCAGAGATCACTGAGAATGACAGGCCAAGCCAGTTCTCGATTCCAAGCAAATAGAGAATGAAGAATGTTGCGACAGCAATTAGCACTGCACTGACATTAGTACCCAATGAAAGTGATTTCAGCAGGTCACGCATTGAAGCTCCTTCTTTTGTACGAACGAGGAATATGCCTAACAAAGAAAGGAATACGCCCACAGCAGCAATAAGCATAGGAGCAATAACAGCCTTCAACTGCATACCATCAGCCTGACTTGCTGCGAATGCAGATGCACCAAGAGCTGCAGTAGAAAGAACCGAACCACAATAGCTTTCGTAGAGGTCAGCGCCCATACCAGCCACATCACCAACATTGTCACCAACGTTGTCGGCAATAGTTGCAGGGTTGCGTGGGTCATCCTCGGGAATGTCAGCCTCGACTTTACCAACGATATCCGCACCAACATCGGCAGCCTTTGTATAAATACCACCACCGACACGAGCAAACAATGCTTGGGTAGAAGCACCCATTCCAAAAGTAAGCATTGTTGTTGTGATAGAAATGAGTCCGTCGGCATCGAAAATATTCAGTACGACAAACCATATTGCAATATCAAGAAGACCAAGTCCCACAACCGTAAGTCCCATCACAGCACCTGAACGGAAAGCTATCTTTAAGCCTGCATCGAGACTCTTACGAGCAGCATTAGCTGTGCGACCAGAAGCATAAGTCGCTGTCTTCATGCCGAAGAAGCCTGCAAGACCAGAGAAGAATCCTCCTGTTAAGAATGCAAATGGTACCCATGGGTTTTGCGCCTTGAGCACATAAGCCATAAAGGCAAATACGATACACAATACAATAAACACGTACGTTACAACTTTGTACTGCTGCTTAAGATATGCCATCGCTCCATCTCTGACATACTTAGCAATTTCTCTCATTCGTGGCGTTCCCTCATCAGCGCTCATCATCGACTTGAAGAAATACCAAGCCATACTGAGCGCAACAATTGATGCGACAGGAACAAGCCAAAAAACATTTGGAATGTTGTTCATAAATAAAAGTAAATTTGTAGTATTAATTTTTTATAATAATCACGTGTGGAGTAGGGGAATCAAAATCTCCAATCCACTTCTACATCAAACATAGAATAGTTATGCTTTGCAAGACTGCGGTCGTTAACAAGTGCATATTCGACATTAATCTGGAAATTCTTGTGGAACATATAGTCGGCTCCTATTTCATAGAAAGTCTTGGCTTTGTTCCATTCTGCATTAGAACGATACATATCGTAGCGAGCTTTTGCGTGAACCTTATTCTTTATGACAGGAGCAATGACAAGTGCATAAACGCCATCAGCCTTGTCGCCGTTACCAGAAAGGGTGCAGTCTTTTGCATCGCTGGCATTCTGATATCTTGTAGCAAATGCATAACCTGTAGAATGAATGTATTCCGAACGAAGAGTCCAATCGTCTGCTTTGTACTCTGCAGAGATAGCATAGCGACGCTGCTGAAGACTACGCGTACCACTCTTTGTTTCACCATCCTCTGTCCATGTTCCCTTACGAGCATATGAACCTGTCCATCCAAATGCTCCGATTCTCATACCTTTAATCGGCATAAACCACATGCCGCCAATAAGGTCTTTCTGCTGGTCAACATCAGAGACATTAATTCCTTGTCCGTTGAAGACACCAACCTGATAATGAAGAAGATCACGGCCATTCTTATTCTTCAGGAAGTCACCCTGCAATTGAATACCGATGTCACGACCATTTGATGCATGAGCACCTGCACGATCAGAGAAACCAGCTAAAGCACTGATATTCTGACTATAAGACATAAAACCTTGATCAATAGGATGCATTGGGTTTTCAAATGTGAAAGGACGCTTGAACTGACCAACCTTTATCTTGAAGAAATCCAGTTTTTGCCATTCTGCAAATAAGTCTACAACTCTTGGTGAAGAACCCAAGGTAGATGTGTTACCATTAAACTGAACCTGTGCTTTCCAATAGAAATCCTCAAGGATTCTACCATCAAGAGTAAAACGAGCTAAGCGTAGGTTAAATGAATTTGATTTGTTTGTGCCATGTTCGTCAGCTGCAGTACTTTCATTACCATTATATTGATACTGTACCATACCGTAACCGCTCAATTTAACATTGCTAATCCATGATTTCTTTTCTTGTGCGCCAACTGTTAACGACTGTGCTAACAATAATGCAAAAAGTACTTTTTTAATCATCATTTTGTTATTTTTTATTAGTGGGTGCAAAATTACTTTAAATATAAGATAAATCAAAATAAATCAGTGCTTTTTTGTCTTTTCAGCAGGTTTTTCATTGCTAAAAGATGGAGTAGGGGTGGTAAATTTTAATATAACGATTGAAAATTTATCTTAATTGTTTTGCAATTTATTAAAAATATATAATAACTTTGCAACAAATAAAACAATTTAAAAAAACATTATTATGAGAACATTGAAGAATATCTTTCTTGTATCGTCAGTCTTTTTATTTCTGGCAAGTTGTGCAGGAAGTAAGAAAATCGTTTATTTTCAAAACATTGACGAGGTTGACTTGAGCAATAGTGCTGGGCTTTACGATGCTCGTATTATGCCTAAGGACATATTGTCAATAACTGTTTTCAGCTCTGATCCAATTACTTCAGCACCATATAACCAGACAGTGCAAAACACGATGTCTAATAACCAATTATCGACAGGATCGTCAATGTTGCAATCATACTTGGTGGATAATAATGGTGACATCAATTTCCCAAAGCTTGGAACAATTCACGTTCAAGGACTTACAAAGACGGAATGTGAGAAAATGATTCTTGAAAAGATTAGTCCTGAGTTTAATGAGCTCCCAATCGTAACTGTTAGGATGTCAAGCTATAGAGTGACAGTAACCGGTGAGGTTAATCGCCCTGGAGTATTTCCAGTAACTTCTGAAAAGATGTCAGTATTAGAAGCTCTTGCACAGGCTGGAGATCTAACGTTGTATGGAAGACGTGATAACATCTTACTATTGCGTGAGGATGCAACAGGGAAAAAGTCAGTACATAAACTTGACCTTAAGGATGCGAACATAATTAATTCTCCATATTATTATGTTCAGCAAAATGATGTCATTTATGTTGAGCCAAATAAAGTTAGAGCAAACAACTCAACAATCGGACAATCTACAACTATTTGGTTCTCTGTGATAAGTATTCTAACATCACTTACTTCGCTTATAGTAAATATTGCAAGATAGTTTTTAATATTTATTTTTTTAATTGCATAGGAGGGTACAAAAATCCTATGCAATTAATTATTACAAACCTCCTATTTATCATAACTCTGATTATGGAGAAAAAAATAAGTGCTGATAAAATAACATCAGCACTATAAATTATATGATGGCTCAACAAAGTTTATGCAGTTAAAGAATAGGCTTATTCAAGAAAATAGTTAAGGAACTCAGTCGTAGAAAGCAGACTTTGTGTTCCGTCAAGCATATTCTTCAATGTTACGTTATTATCTTTGATTTCATTTTCACCGATAATTGCCACAAAAGGAATTCCTTTAGTGTTTGCGTACGACATTTGTTTCTTTATCTTTGTGGACTCTGGATATATTTCCGTTGCAACACCATTTTTCCTCAATTGCCATGCCAATGGCATGATGTGACTGATTTCGTTTTCACCAAAGTTAAGAAAGATAACTTTCGTAGTTACATCCAAGTTTTCAGGATATAAACCTAAACCATCCAAAGCATCATAAATGCGATCAGCACCAAAAGATATACCAACACCACTCAAACCAGGCATCCCAAAAATACCAGTTAGATTGTCGTATCTGCCACCGCCACTAATACTTCCAATAGAATAATCAAGTGATTTTATCTCAATAATTGTACCTGTGTAATAGTTCAAACCGCGTGCTAATGTCAGATCTAGCTCAATTCTGTTAACTAAATTTAACTTTTTTACCATTGAGAAGATATATCTCATTTCTGAGATTCCCAGCATACCGATTTCTGAATCTTTCAGAATAAGTGACAAATTGTCTAATTTCGCATCTGTATCTCCTGTTAAACCTAGTATAGGCTGCAGTTTCTCAATTGAAGAAGTTGACAATCCCCTATCCTGCAATTCTTGGTTTACATTGTCAATACCTATCTTATCAAGTTTATCAATCGCGACAGTAATATCAACAATATGTTCAGCTTCACCTATATACTCAGCAATTCCAGTCAATATCTTCCTGTTATTCAGTTTTATGTCTACGTTTAGTTTCAATCTGCTAAACACATCGTCTGCTATCTGTATCAGTTCAATCTCATTAAGCAGCGTATCAGAACCAACAATATCTGCATCACATTGATAAAACTCTCTATAACGACCTTTCTGAGGGCGATCAGCTCTCCAAACCGGTTGTATCTGATAGCGTTTGAATGGAATCTGTATCTCTTCTCTATGCATCACAACATATCGTGCGAAAGGCACCGTAAGGTCATACCTAAGTCCTTTTTCACATATTTGATTTGAAAGACGAAGTGAATTCCTCTCATTCAAATCTTCCTGAGATGTTTTTGCCAGATAATCACCAGAATTAAGAATCCTAAAAAGGAGTTTATCTCCCTCTTCACCGTATTTCCCCAATAAAGTCTGTAATGTTTCCTGAGCGGGTGTCTCTATCTGTTGAAATCCGTATTTCGAGAATACATCGCGTATGGTACTGAAAATATAGTTACGTCGAGCCATTTCTTTTGGCGAAAAGTCTCTCGTTCCTTTAGGTATTGATGGTTTCATTGTTTTGTCGTTATGATTCTATTGTCTGTTCACGATCGGGGCCCACAGATATTATCTTAATAGGTACTCCAAGATTCTTCTCAAGGAAATCCACATAGTCGAGGAACTCCATTGGCAGCTCTCCCCTACTCTTTGTATTTGAAAGCGACTTTTTCCAACCTTTTATCTCTTTGTAAATAGGCTTGACATTATCTATGTCAAACGGAAAGTCTTCGATGCACTCACCATTTTTCTCGTATGCTACACATGCTTTTATCGTATCGAATTCATCAAGCACGTCGCCTTTCATCATTATCAATTGAGTAACACCGTTTATCATTATAGAATATCTAAGTGCAACGAGATCAATCCATCCACATCTGCGCTCACGCCCTGTCACAGCTCCATATTCGTGACCAATATCACGAATCTTCTTACCATCGTCATCGAACAATTCTGTAGGGAAAGGCCCTGCGCCGACTCTTGTGCAATAGGCTTTCATAATGCCAAACACCTGATCTATCTTCTGAGGAGCCACACCAAGTCCGATACAAGCTCCCGAAGAGATAGTATTTGATGATGTCACAAAAGGATAACTGCCATAGTCGATGTCAAGCATAGTGCCTTGCGCACCTTCACAAAGGATATTCTTTCCTTCGGCAATCATGCGGTTAATCACATGCTCAGCATCAACTATCGGGAATTGCTTCAGGTATTCAATGCCTTCAAACCATTTCTTCTCTACATCATCGATGTCGTAATCGTCAAACCCTAATGAGTGTAATATTTGCTCGTGGCGCAATTTATGCGCCTTGTATTTCTCTTCAAAATTGCAGAAGATATCCCCTACTCTAAGTCCGTTTCGTGAAATCTTATCGGTATATGTCGGGCCTATACCCTTACCGGTGGTACCTACTTTCGACTTACCTTTCTGTTGCTCGTAAGCTTTGTCAAGAATTCTGTGGGTAGGCATTATCAAGTGAGCCTTCTTTGAGATATACAAGTTTTTCTTATTCAGGTGTCCGCTATTCTCCAAAGCCATAGCCTCTTCCATGAACAAATCTGGGGCAAGTACAACACCACTACCTATTATGTTTATCTTATCGCCTTGGAATATTCCTGATGGTATGCTTCTCAAAACATACTTACAACCATTGAACTCAAGAGTATGTCCTGCGTTTGGTCCGCCTTGAAACCTTGCTATAACATCGTAACGGGGTGTGAGTACATCGACGACTTTACCTTTTCCTTCGTCACCCCATTGCAATCCCAAGAGGATATCCACTTTTCCTTTATTCATATTTTCTTTTGTTTTGATGCTTTCTTACGCGTTAATTTTGCCTGGCAAGAACTACATATGCCATAAGCAAACAATGTGTATCTTTCTTGTTTAAATCGTCTAAACTTCACCTGCTGAATAGTCTTTGACAATAGCTGCGAATTAACCTCAGATATTTTTCCGCACATAGAACATATCTGCCACAAATGACTACTCGCTATGTAAGCAGGTTCATATTTTGTTATGTCGGCAAAGTTATGTCTCAACACAAGCCTAAGTGAGACGAGAAGATTCAGTGTGTTGTATAATGTAGCCCTGCTGACACGAAACATTTTCTTTTCCAGTCTTTCGTTCAATTCCTGCATGGTAAACATACCTTTCTCCTCATAGCATGCATCAAGTATGGAATAGCGCTCAGGTGTCCTGCGGCCCTTTGTGCTCGCAAGATACTCGTCAAGCTTCTGATGTAAAACTATGAGTTGTTCGGCTTCCATTATACCTCCACTGTAACAATCAATGCAAAGTTAAGCTATTTTTGTCAAATAAACATGCTTTATTCACAGAAAATCTTCAATCCCTGAATTATTCATCGACTTTTTAACTATGTCGCCACATTCTTCATCGACATCTGCAAACTTTATCAGGCAATTGTAAGCAGCATGCCTTACACCGGCATTTTCATCTCTCAATGCTACCGATGCCTGATCGATAAGCTCATTAATCCCTCTGGCATCGGGAATACTACCATTTGTGAACATACGTCCGAGAATGGCATAACCGCAAATTTTCTTATATGTCTCATCAGTGGCAATCCATCTGAAAGCGATTTCTGAAGCATACGACTGCAGATGAAGCGTATTGAAAGCAAGCATTTCAGCCAACTCCTGATTATCAACATCCTCAATCCATATCTCTGCCACTTCCTCTGGTAGCGGATTCGATGCAGAAATGAGCGTGGCAAGTATCTTACACTCGCGAATATTCTCTTTCCACAACTCTATCACCAAGTCGTAGTCATACTCAATCTTGCCAGCAATCTGCTTCAGTTCCGGAAGAGGAATACCCCAATTGATTTTATACGCCACTCCCTTTTCCGACATCGATTTCGAAGCAATGCCGTTCATACGCCCCCTGAAAGAGGCTTTTATCTGTCTTATCGTTTCGTGTGTCTTATCGTTCATAGTAATCCGAATTCCTTACTATATCTCAACATCTGCTCTGAATATGACTCACAATACTTCACTTTTACATCCACAACATCTCCGCGTCCGTTGCAAAGAGGCACTAATGTTGGATTAATAAAGCCTTTATATGGGGCAATATGAAGCTTTTTGTAACGCATCCGCATCTCTTTATGCAGTTTCTTGTCCACCTTCACTCCATACTCCTCCACAATATTGCGTGCAGCTATATAGTCACCTTCACTCTTTATGCGTTGAATCTCAGAAAGAAGTATTGCAAAGCAAGTGCGCAGCTTGTTGTAATCGTTTATCTGTAGAAAACTTTTGTTCGAAACCTTCACTATCTCTGCCGCACCGTCACAATTATCTATAACCCATCGTGCTATGAGTGCCCTGTTGCGCATGTGTGCTTCTTCAATCTCCTCACCGTCTTTAAGTCTGACAAGTTGTGTGAGGCAACCATTCATCAGATATGAATAGTAATGTGCTTTATATGCGTCTTTATCCGGCAACAATCCCAGCTCAACCAACTTCTCATCGGCAATGTAGTAAAGCCCAAACAAATCAGCTCTCGCCTCTTCAATTGTGTTACCATATGTCTTGAGCATTTCCTGACTAATTCCTTTAAGCATTCTACCGCTGCCGTGCCCTACACATTCATGGAGATCGGTATGCAAGTCATCGCATCTGTCACCATATTTCTTTATCATCTCGAGAGTGTCTTTGTCGATGACGAATTCTTCATAGAATCCATTGCCCCGCGCAGCATTCGAATATGCCTCTGTCAGGTTACTTATCGTTATACTCTTCGAGCCATATTTTTCCCTAATCCAATTTGCGTTGGGCAGGTTTATCCCTATTGCTGAAGCTGGGTATTCATCGCCGCCAAGCATCGCAGCCCTGATAACCCGTGAAACGACACCCTTTACTTTACTACGTTTAAAGCGCTTGTCAACAGGAGAGTTATCCTCAAACCACTGTGCATTGTCGCTGATAGTGGCAGTGCGCTTAGTTGCTTCATTGTCAACATATTCCACGAGCCCTTCCCATGTGCCTTTCATCCCGAGAGGATCGTCATAAACTTCAATGAAACCATTGATGAAATCCACCGCACCTGATTGCTCATTCACCCATTTGATACTATAATCGTCAAACTTCTTCAGATTTCCGGTGAGATAGTAGTCTATAAGCGAAGAAATCACCTCTTTCTGCTTTGAAGAATCAGCATAGGGCATGGCTTTCCGCAGATACGACACTATCACGTCGATAGCCTTGCCATAAGTGCCTTTTGACTTCCATACTTCTTCCCTTATTCCGTTGTCGTCTTTTATAAGTTTCGAGTTAAGTCCCCACGATATCTTTCCGTCTCTGCGACGCTTTCTGCCGTAGAAGCGTTCCACTTCCTCTTGCGTCACATTTTCATAGTAGTTCACTGCTGATGTCTTCACCACATCGTCACCATCAGACTGATTAACAAGTTTCGGCAAAACATTGCTATCAAACATCACGTCAGACACCGTATCATATACAGTATCAGCATTCATGCCAACAAATGCAACAAGTTTACTATCAACATCTTCAAGCGCTTGCTTAAAGAACTCCTTTGAGAAGTCAGGGGTAAACTTTTCGTTCGAATAGTGATGGTAAATGCCATTAGCAAACCATACCCTCTTAAGGTAAATTTCAAGTTTCTTGAAATCGCGTTTTCTCCTGTCACCAGAGTAGTGTAGAAGAATTGTCTCAAGTGTTTTCCTTATAAGGATATTGTACTTCCCATGCTGATCAAATGTGATGTCTCTTCCGGCAAGTGCTGCCTGAGCAAGCCAGTAGATGTAGATTTTCTGTCGTTGGGTCAATGCATCGAATCCTCCGAGCTTAAACCTCAACATCTGTATGTCGGCAAAGTGCTCATCCTGACAGTGGAAATCCTTATCGTCGTCAACAACAGGCTCGCTTATACCTTCAATATGTTTTGCTTTATACTCTTTCGGTGTCATACCGTATAACTTATAGAATGTCTTGTACATGCTCATTCTCGTGCCAAAGCCGGCAAGTAGTGCGACATCACTCATGCTAATCCCCTCCTCTCTCCGTCGTCTCATGATGGCGATGGCTTCCTCGGCACGCATCTTATTGAGCAAATCGTGATAATGCATGTCGTGGCACTGGGCAATAGCAAGCGCAACGATACGCTCACTGATTCCGATGTCGTCAGCGAGCATACCAATGCGATAGTCGTGCAGTTTGTATTTCTTATCTTTAAGAAGTGTCTTGTATATTTTGCGGTCAATCTCCTTGACCATGTCTTTTGCCAGGCTCCTCCTAAAGACGTCTCTTTTCTTTGCTACTTTATATTTTGGCATGATTGGGATATATCAGGTTTTGGATTATCCGGCTTTTCCGGGTTTCCGGAATTGCTGGATAGTCTTTTACCTTTTAAATTACTCCAATCCCAGGCTCTTCTTGATAGCCGCAATCTTCTCAACGCTCTCGTTCATGCAACGCTCATAGCAGCCTTCGCACTTCATCGTGCCCTTAACCTCAAGATAGAATTTAATCTTCGGCTCAGTGCCAGACGGGCGCACACTCACCTTTGTGCCATCATTGCAGAACCACTGCAGTACATTGCTTGTGTCGGGCATATCGAGTTTCTGGGTGCTGCCGTCGGCATTCGTCTGGATGAGGGTGCTGAAGTCGCGTGCAAAAGCGATGACAGAGCCGCCAAGATCCTTTGGAGGAGTATTGCGATAATTCTCCATCATCTGACGAATCTCGTCGGCACCTGTCTTACCTGGACGTACGACATTGATGGTGAACTCGTGCGAGAAGCCGTACTCGAGATAAATATCCATGAGCAGGTCGTAGAGTGTCTTGCCGTTATCTCTTGCCCATGCGGCAATCTCACATATCAGACAGATAGAAGCCGGTGAATCCTTATCGCGCACCTTATCGAATGGCAGGAATCCGAAGCTCTCCTCACCGCCACCGATGTATTTCTTCTTACCCTCGTTGACGCGTATCTCGTTGGCAATCCATTTGAATCCTGTGTAGCAGTCGTGCAGCTCCACGCCATTCTTCTCGGCAATCTTGCGTATCACCTCTGTAGTGACGATAGTCTTCACGAGGAACTCATTGCCCTTCAGCTGTCCCAGTTTCTTCTTGTTGGCGATGATATACCACGAGAACATCATGCACGTCTGGTTGCCGTTGAGTATCTCCCACTCACCTTTCTTGTTGCGGCATACAATAGCCAGTCGGTCGGCATCGGGGTCGCTGGCAATCACCAGGTCGGCATTCAGCTTCGTACCCAGATTCATACCCATTGTCATTGCCTCGGCATTCTCAGGATTTGGCGATATCACCGTGGGGAAGTTACCGTCGATAACCATCTGCTCGGGCACCACGTGTATGTTCTGGAATCCCCACGAACGCAATGCCTCGGGAACCAGTACGCGTCCTGCGCCGTGCATAGGCGAGTAAACAATATTGAGGTCTTTGTTGCGGAGAATCACATCCTGATCGACCATTGCCTCTTTCACAGCCTGCAGATAGTCCCAGTCCATATCGCCGCCGATAATCTCTATGAGGTCTTTGTTAGGCTCGAACTTCACGTCGTCGATCTTCACCTTGTTCACCTCGTCGATGATGCCCTTGTCGTGTGGAGCGAGCACCTGTGCACCGTCGTCCCAGTATGCCTTGTAGCCGTTATACTCCTTCGGGTTGTGGCTTGCCGTGACATTCACACCTGCCTGTGCCTTCAGGTGACGGATGGCATACGACACCTCAGGTGTGGGACGCAGACTCTCAAACAGATACACCTTTATCCCGTTTGCAGAGAAGATGTTTGCCACTGTCTCGGCGAAGTAGCGCCCGTTGTTGCGGCAGTCGTGCCCTACCACCACTGCCAGGTCGTTGCGACCAGGGAATGCCTTCAGTATATAGTTAGCAAAACCCTGCGTGGCCATGCCGACGATATAGATGTTCATTCGGTTTGTACCTGCGCCCATGATACCGCGCAGTCCACCGGTACCGAATTCCAGATCCTTATAGAAAGCATCCACGAGCTCGGTCTTGTCTTCGTTTTCCATCATTGCCTTTACGGCGTTACGAGTCTCCTCGTCGAATGCGGGCGACAGCCATTCCTTGGCGCGCTCCATGCATTGCTGAATCAAGTTTGTGTTTTCGGCCATAATAATTTTTAGTTATAGATGTTTTTGCAAAAATACAAAAAACCTTTCTCACGTCCAAAGAAAATTGCGAAAATAAATAGCGACGTATGAACAATGTTTTCTTTTCCTTCGCGAAATATGCCTTGCACCCCTGCCCACGTTAACCGGCACTTTTCCGCGCAAAAAACATTGATTACACTTTTTCGATCTCAGCACGCCCGACTGCAGCCACCGATTCCTTGCCTCTGGCGATGTAAATATGTTAAAGAGCACTTTTTGTCAAAGATAAAAGCCCCTTTTCTTTAACATAAAAGCCTCTCTTCCCGGGTATGAAAGGCTCTTTTAGCTCGCTGAACTTCTTAATGCCTTCTTTAAAGACTTCATCCTCCCCGTGGGGCAACTTCGGCTGATTTTAATATCGGCATTTGCGAACTTTCCATGGGCACATTTGGAGCAATCCTTTGTCACTGTAAAAGTACAAAAAAGCAGCGAAATAACCTCGAAAATCATAGTTAATAGTTGTTAAATATTATAGCAAAATAAAACAAATATTATTTAACTTTAATTAAAACATTATTTTTGCAAATATGTCAGCGTGCCTTATAGAAATCCCCTCGGTGTCCCCGGTGTCCTGGTGTCCTCGGTGTCCCCAATAGGGGTGCAAGTGTATAATAATTAATATATTCTTATATAATAATGTACGCGCGATGTACAATATTTTCAATTTTTCTATATATGGGGTAAAAAGGGGTGTGTGGGACACCGAGGACACCCGGACACCAGGACACCACCCCTTTTTGAAAGGCTAAACAAATGTTAAGAAAAATTTTTCGAAAATAATTGTATTTTTTCTTGCGGATAATATGAAGATTTTGTATCTTTGCAAGTGGAATATGATTCCCCTCAGGATGACGTTATCTTAGTTTCCATTTGCTTGTTTCCGTTAGTCATTTGGTTGGGAGTACAGAGTGCAATCGATAGTATCCCGGGACGTATTGTATGCCTACACTCTCACCGC
>CACZRN010000054.1 GCA_902783625.1 uncultured Prevotellaceae bacterium | reverse complement strand
GACAAACAAAACAGGCAGGAAGGTTCCCTTATGGAATAAGGAAACGCCACACAATGACAGGACACCAATTGCAATGAGACCCAATGTTTGCCAAATATACTTTTTATTTAGCCTTGAGGTTAGCATGCTTTATCTGTTCTTATACATATTGTCGTAATACTTCTGATAGTCGCCTGAGGTGACGTTGTCGAGCCACTCCTGGTTGTCGAGATACCAGCGCACGGTTTTCTCTATGCCTTCCTCGAACTGTAGGCTTGGCTCCCATCCCAGCTCACGCTGCAGCTTCGACGAGTCGATGGCGTAGCGAAGGTCATGCCCTGCGCGGTCGGTGACATATGTGATGAGCGAGAGGTCCTCTCCCTCCTTGCGCCCCAGCAGACGGTCAACGGTATTGATGAGCACCTTAATCAAGTCGATGTTTTTCCACTCGTTGAAACCACCGATGTTGTATGTCTCGGCTATCATTCCGTTGTGGAATATAGTGTCGATTGCTCGGGCGTGGTCTTCCACATAGAGCCAGTCGCGCACATTCTCGCCCTTACCATAAACGGGTAGTGGCTTGCGGTGGCGTATGTTGTTGATGAACAACGGAATAAGCTTCTCTGGGAACTGATACGGCCCGTAGTTGTTTGAGCAGTTCGTGACGATGACGGGCATACCATATGTGTCGTGGTATGCTCTCACGAAGTGGTCGCTCGATGCCTTAGCGGCAGAGTAGGGCGAGTGAGGGTTGTACTTGCTTGTCTCCACGAAGAACTTTTCTCCGTAAGCCATGTGATTCTCCGTCGATGATGCCGTTGTGCTGAACGGTGGCTTGATGCCTTCGGGGTGAGTCATCTCGAGTGCTCCGTACACCTCGTCGGTGGAGATGTGATAGAAGCGTTTCCCCTCGTATCGCTCAGGCAACGACTCCCAATAGAGCTTTGCTGCCTGAAGGAGTGACAGCGTACCCATGACGTTGGTGCGTGCAAAGGTGAACGGGTCTTTGATAGAGCGGTCAACATGGCTCTCGGCAGCGAGGTGTATGATACCATCGACGTGCTTCTCCTGCATGAGGCGGTAGAAAGCGTCGAAGTCGCAGATGTCCATCTTCACAAACTCATAGTTGGGCTTGTCCTCGATATCCTTCAGGTTAGCAAGATTACCCGCATAGGTGAGCTTGTCGAGGTTGATGATGTGATACTCGGGGTATTTGTTTACGAACAGGCGCACCACATGGCTTCCTATGAACCCTGCGCCTCCGGTGATAACGATTGTTTTCATATTTTTTCTATTGTTTTTTTGCTATGAGTAATACCGCTGTCGATGTTATTACTGCTACGACAACGAGGAGTGCTATGAAGACGCTATGTGTGATTTTTCCTCCCACGAATAGTAGGCAAAGCAGAAGCAGAATCAGTGCTTCTATCACTGCAACGATGGCAATACCTTTCTTTTTGTTCATTTTTGTATGGTTTTATGTTGTATGTGTTCCTAATGTAATAACTTCGCAATCGGTGAATTTATTGCCTTCGATGGTCAATCTTACGATAGTTCTTTCAGCTTGCCATCCTTGAATGCCTGCCGCACCTGGGTTTATGTGTAGCAGATTGAGCGTTTTGTCGTATTTTATCTTCAATATATGCGAGTGTCCGCTGATGAATAGCTGCGGTGGGTTGGAGAATATCTTCGCCCTTATGCTCGGGTCGTATCTGCCCGGGTATCCGCCAATGTGTTTCATCAGCACATCCACCTCTTCGCACTTGAATCGCAACACCTCGGGAAACATCCGTCTGAGGTCGCCGCCGTCGATGTTACCGCATACCGCCCTGAGTGGTCTTATCTCCGCCAGACGGTCAGCCAGCTCGGTGGTGCCGATATCTCCCGCGTGCCATATCTCGTCGCATGGCTCGAGATACGTGACATACCTCTCATCCCAATAGCCGTGGGTGTCGCTGATGATGCCTATCCGCTTCATTCGCCCATGCGCTTTTTGATGAACTCGGCAATATATTCCACCGTGCCCTCGATGCCCAGCCGCGAGGTGTTCACGCAGAGGTCATAACTCTCAGCCGTGCCCCATCGCTTGCCAGTGTAGTAGTTGTAGAACGCCGAGCGGTTGCTCTCCTTCTTACCTATTATCTTGCGTGCCGTGTCGTCATCCACACCCAGTCGCTCTGCCACACGTCTCACACGGTCGTCGATGTCAGCGGTGATGAATATGCTTGTGGCATCAGCCATATCGCGCAGCACATAATCTGCGCAACGGCCGATAAACACGCAGTTGCCCTCGTCGGCGGCACGACGGATGGCATCGCACTGAAACTGGAACAGACTCTCGTCGGAGATGTTGTTCTGATAGAAGTTGTTGTCGGAAATCATCGGTGCGTGCATGTGGAAGAGCGACCGCAGGAAGTTCTTCTTCTCGTCGTTCTCGCGGAACAGCTCAGGCGCAAACCCGCTCTCCTTGGCTGCGAGGTCGAGAATCTCCTTGTCGAAATATCTGCAGTCGAACACCTCAGCCAGTCGCTTTGCCACAGAGCGGCCACCCGAGCCATACTGGCGTCCGATGTTTATTATGATGTGTTTATTTTCCATTCCTTTTCAGTTTTTTCATGTATATCGTCATTGTTATAAGAGTCAGGAAGAAAGCGAGCATATCGCTTGCGGGCAGCGACCACCACACACCGTCGACACCCATAAACATGGGCAGCACTATGAGCAGCGGCACGAGGAAAATCATCTGTCGCGAGAGTGACAAGACAATACTTACCTTCGCCTTGCCTATCGATTGGAAGAAATTGGTTATCACCGCCTGATAGCCAATCACGGGGAATGCCATCTGGTTTATCATTATCCCTCGCGCACCCATCTCTGTCAGTTGCGGGTCGGTGGTGAAGAGACGTGCGCACTCGTGAGGGATGGTGATGCCCACTATCCATCCCACCGTCATCACTCCCACGCCGGCGATGATCGAGTATTTCAGCACCTTCATCATGCGATCGGTATGTCCTGCGCCGTAGTTATATCCCGCTATGGGCTGCATGCCCTGGTTGATGCCCATCACTATCATGAAGAAGAGAAAACCTATGCGGTTGGCAATGCCATACGCCCCCACCGCCAGATCGCCACCGTGGCGCACAAGAGCCGTGTTGATGAGTATCACCACTATACACGCACACACATTCATCGCAAACGGCGACGCACCGATGGCGAGCATGCTCTTCACCAGACCACCCCGCAGTTGCCATATACCGCTACGGAAGTGCACCAGCTCGTTCTTGTCAGAGAATATCCACATCTGCCACGCCAGAGCTGTCGTCTGCGATATCACCGTTGCCAGTGCCGCACCGCGGATGCCCATGCCGAAGGTGTAGATGAAGAGCGGGTCGAGAGCCGTATTAAGCACCACGGTGAAGATGGTGGCATACATCGCATGTCGCGGCTTGCCCACAGCACGCAGTATCCCGTTAAGACCGAAGTAAAGGTGCGTGAACACATTGCCGAGCAGTATCACCGTCATATACTCCCGCGCATAGGGCAGGGTGGCGTCGGTAGCTCCGAAGAGAGTGAGGATAGGGTTGAGGAACAACAGCGACAACCCTCCGAAGACGATACCCGTGAGTATCTTCAGCACCACCGAGTTGCCCAGTATCACCTGCGCCGTCTCGTAGTCCTTCTGTCCCAGCCTCACGCTCATCACCGTTGCCGCACCCACGCCGATGGCAGCACCGAATGCCGCCGAGATATTCATCAGAGGGAACGTGATTGCCAGTCCGCTGATGGCAAGCGGTCCCACACCCTGACCGATGAAGATGCTATCGACCATGTTATACAGCGACGAGGCCACCATAGCGATGATGGCAGGTGTGGCATACTTCACCAGAAGCTTGCCCACTGGTTCGGTGCCCAGTGCGAGCGCCGACTGAAGGTTGTTGCGGTCCTTGTTCATGATTTACATTGCGAAGTTACAAATAATTACCGATTTCCGTGTCTGTTTCATGTAATTTTTAATAAATGTTTCGATTTGAGTGCGGAGTGCGGAGTGTCACTTCGTGACAGAAATCTTACAAAATCGTAATCAGAATAAATACACAGATGCCGCAGATAATGCAGATCTTTTCTTACATCATCGAAATCTGCGTGAGCCTGAAACGATAACGACAAAGTAACAATCTGAAAGCATCTTTTTAACGATAACGTTAACGTGAACGATAACCGCATAAAAATACTTGCTGTGGGGGTAAAAAAAGGTGGAAAATGGCTAAATTTAGCATTTTTTTGGTTAAAATCGGCGTCTTTGATTATTTCCGAGGTTGGTAAGTGGGCACTCTAACGGCAATAGATGGGCACTTCAAGGCTGTTACTTGGGCACTTTAATGGCAATAAAGAGCCCACCTAACGGGAGCCCCCTAATCCCCCAAAGGGGGACTTTACTAATCAAATGACGCGCAGAGGACTGAGGCAGAGGGTGTTAGAAGAATTTGATGAAAAAGTGGGGAAAATCGATGAAATGGCCGAAAAATGCAAAAAACGTCGAAAAATGAGCGTTTTTATCTGGAATG
>CACZRN010000053.1 GCA_902783625.1 uncultured Prevotellaceae bacterium | reverse complement strand
TACTTGAAGGAAAAACAGCTCTTATAACAGGTGCAGCCCGTGGTATTGGTAAGGCAATAGCTCTGAAATTTGCCGAAGAAGGTGCCAACATCGCTTTCACCGACTTGGTTATTGATGAGAATGGTAAAGCAACCGAGGCAGAAATTGCAGCCAAAGGAGTTAAGGTTAAAGGCTATGCCAGCAACGCCGCCGACTTTGCACAGACAGAAGAAGTTGTGAAGCAGATAAAAGAGGAATTCGGGGCGGTTGACATACTCGTCAACAACGCAGGTATCACAAAAGACGGGCTCATGCTCCGTATGACAGAGCAGCAGTGGGATGCCGTTATCGCGGTGAACCTGAAAAGTGCATTCAACTTTATCCATGCATGTGTTCCAATCATGCTGCGTCAGCGGGGCGGAAGTATCATCAATATGGCTTCGGTAGTAGGTGTGCATGGCAATGCCGGACAGGCTAATTATGCCGCATCTAAGGCCGGACTCATCGCTCTGGCAAAAAGTATAGGACAGGAGATGGGGCCAAAAGGAATACGTGCCAACGCCATCGCTCCAGGATTTATCGACACGGCAATGACGCAAGCACTGCCCGATGACATCCGTAAGGAGTGGATAAGCAAGATTCCACTGCGCAGAGGAGGCACTGTGGAAGATATTGCCAACACTGCAGTATACCTGGCAAGCGACCTCTCGAGCTATGTCAGCGGACAGGTAATACAGGTGGATGGCGGAATGAATATGTAGAATATAATCCAACCATTATAGCGCACAATTCACGTACATGTCATATACAAATTAAATGATATGGTCGGGGATTGTGCACTACTATTTTTAGCAGCATAAAAACTTTCAACTTGCTCTTATGGAAGTTGTCTATGAAGACAATCATCTGATTATCGTCAACAAGCACAGCGGCGAGATTGTACAAGGTGACAAGACCGGAGATACTCCGCTCTCGGATATTGTGAAGCAGTATCTGAAAGAGAAGTATCATAAGCCGGGCAATGTCTTTCTCGGCGTTGTCCATAGGCTCGACCGCCCTGTCAGTGGTCTGGTGATTTTCGCAAAGACATCAAAGGCGCTCGCCAGACTTAATGATATGTTCCGCTGTGGCGATGTGCATAAGACGTATTGGGCAATAACCAAGCCTGGACATCTGCAGCCAGAGGGCGAACTGACGCACTGGCTTACCCGTAACGAGCGGCAGAATAAGAGTTATGCCTACGATCATGAGGTGCCCGACTCAAAACATGCGCGGCTGAAGTATCGAGTAATTGGGCACAACGACAACTATTGCCTCGTTGAAGTGAATCTTCTCACAGGCCGGCATCACCAGATTCGTTGCCAGCTTGCGGCAGCAGGATGTCCGATACGGGGCGACTTGAAATATGGAGCTCCGCGCTCAAATAGCGACGGCAGTATATCGCTCCTTTCGCGCAGGGTGGAGTTTGTTCATCCCGTGTCAAAACAGACAATCGTTGCAGAAGCACCATTGCCAGATGAAAGAATATGGCACTCCTTCTCTGTGAAAGAATAATCATGAGAAACAATCAGTTTTACAAAAACTTTAATAGACAGATAACCAGTATGTTGAAAAAGTGTGATAAAGTTATTGTTTATGTCTTTGCGGCTTTGCTTACACTAAGCCTTTCGACCTTCTTTTCATCGTGTCGGAAGGGTAGTGGAACCCAGGTCAGCGGTGAAGAGCGCAACGAGATTGACAGCATAGTGAAGATTTGTAAGACCGAATCTGAGCTGTTCGACCTCGAAAAGAAATACGAGGCAAGGGGCAACTCATTGGGTAAGGCGGCTGTGTACAGGGAACTTGGCGAACGCTCGCGCAACGAGAGTCGCTTCGATGATGCTAACAAGTATCACATGCTAGAACTCAATATCGCTACCAACAATAACGACACGATTGAGATGGTGCGGGCACTTAACAATATAGCCACCAACTATCGTAGGCTCGGTTTTGTGGATATCGCAACCGAATATCATTATCAGGCTCTCGGACTGACAAACATGTTCAGCGACAGCACCTCCTTTCTTGCACGCAAGAATCGTGTGAGAGCACTCAATGGACTGGGGAATATTTTCCTCTCGATAGACAACAACCACCTTGCCGACAGTGTTTTCAGGCTTGCATTGAAAGGAGAAAAAGAGCTTGGCAGCGCTCTCGGGCAGGCAATCAACTATGCCAATATCGGTTCAATATTCGAAAGCAACGGTGATTTGGATTCTGCCTGGGTGTGCTATAGGAACTCTATGGTTATGAACGAAAAGGCAGGGTCTGAAGTGGGTATATCTCTTTGCCACGATCACTACGGAAGTCTGTATGAAAAGTCGGGCGACTACGATAGTGCAATTAAAGAGTATAAGGCGGCATATGACCTTTCGAAGAAAACGAATGACGTGTGGCATGGACTGAATTCATGCATCTCAATGGCCAGGATCTACCATCTTATCGGCCACGATGGCGATGCGTTTAAATATCTGCAGGAGGCGATGTCAACGGCAAAGGAGATTAAATCGCTCGAACACCAGATTGCTGTTAATAAGATTTACTACGAGATATATAAGAATAACGGCAATGATCGTCTTGCTCTTCATAGTTTTGTCGTTGCCGATGAGCTCGAAGACAGTATGTTCAGCATGAAGCGAATAAGCGACATACAGAACATTCGCGTGAATAGTGAGCGCAAACGCCAGCTCGATCGTATTGAGCAGACAGAGCGGCGGTTCTACGAGGAGAAGGTAAACAAGCGCGTGGCATGGACTGTAGCTGCGATTGTGCTTCTGTCGAGTCTGTCATTCATTGTGTGGCTTCTCTTGGCTCTACGGGCACGTAAGAAGCGCAATGAGATGCTGCAAGACATCGATGAAATGCGCGACAACTTCTTTACCAACATCACCCACGAATTCCGGACACCGCTGACGGTGATACAATCAGTGGCCGAAGAGTTGAAGGGTGCGTCGCCTGATGACATAGAGAATGTACATGAGCAAGCATCAATCATCGAATTCCATGAGCGTGAGTTGCTACAGATGGTCAATCAGTTGCTCGACACAGCCCGCTTCCGTCATTCGGGTGACAAGATGTTCAAGCCCTGGGCACATGGCGACATTGTGATGTTTGTAAAGATGATTGTCGATGCTTACTCGCCGCTTGCCTCTTCTCATGGACTACGTCTGAAGCATCAAACGTCGCAGGATCATATCTATATGGATTTTGTGCCCGACTATATGCGTAAGTTGATTGTCAATCTGATAAGCAATTCGGTTAAATTTGCCCATCCCGACACAGACATCGTCATTGATACGAGTGTTGTCGATAAATCGTTCAAACTGACGATTAAAGACCAGGGCGTAGGTATCTCGGAGAAAGACATGCCACACGTATTCGACCCATTCTATCAAGCAGAGCATGGTCGTCGCACCATCGGCACGGGTGTCGGTCTGGCTGCTGTTAAGATGGCAGTAGAGCAGATGGGAGGCACAATCGATGTCGAGAGTGTGATAAACGAAGGCACGACATTTGATATAGTAATGCCACTCACTCACGGCAAGGGCGACTACGAGCAGTTGAGCGAAAGTGATATGGCGCTTAACGACGTGCCGTCGGAGTTCACCCACGATTCTATTCCTGCCGATACTGAAGCTTCAGAAGGCGATGTGCGGGTGTTGATAGTCGAAGATTCGCCAGATGTGGCTAAATATATCGGTCGGAGCATCCCCTCGGGATATGCCATCAACTACGCCTTCAATGGTATTGAGGGCTTTGAGAGGGCCCGCCAACTGGTTCCCGACATCATCATCACCGACATCATGATGCCTGGTATAGACGGCCTAGAGCTCTGTCGGCGAGTCAGGAACGACGAACTGATAAGCCACATCCCGGTGATTATCGTCACGGCGAAGGTTACCCAGCAAGATCGTGAGCGCGGACTTGAAGTCGGTGCCGATGCCTATCTGGAGAAGCCTTTCCACGCCGACGAGCTAAGGATACGTGTGCGAAAACTGCTTGAGATGCGCCGCATGTTGCGTGATAAATGGGCACAGACAGTGATGCTTTCGGAAACGAATGCCGACGGCATCGTGGATGAACATGAGCATGAGGATATTATTGCCGAAGTAGGAGAGAGCTCTGTCAACTCACCATTTGTCGATAAGTTCACGTCGCATGTCTACGAACAGATGGACTCTGGTCATGTTGTAGTAAGCGATATTGCCATGCAGATGTTTGTCACACGCGAGCAACTTGGCCGAAAGCTCAAGGCTACCACAGGTATGACATCGTCGCAATATGTCACCATGCTGCGTATGAATCGTGCAAAACGTCTGCTTCGCGATAATCCCGAGATGCAAATGATTGAGGTGGCATTGAAGTGTGGAATAAATGATGTGTCGTACTTTACGACTCTCTTCAAACGCGAGGTGGGCACCACACCTGCGCAGTATCGCAACGATGTCGCGGCAATGTAATGCATTGACGGCATTGATTCCTGCAATGATGCTCGATTGGGCGTTTGTTATATCGTGTTGAAAATCATAGGGTTGTACTCTTGCGGGGTGTTGTTGATTTGCTTTCAAGAGTAGTGTGTAAATAATTTTGCTAGCAAAATTTCGAATAGAAAGCCTCTTTAATGGCATTAGATGGGCTCTTTAATGAAAATTTTGCTAGCAAATTTTTCGTAAGGCAATGCAAAGAGGTATAATGTTTCTTTTGGTATGTTCAATTTCTAGAAATGCTTAAACAATGCAATTCTTTTTCTTTCTTTCCATTCTTTTTTATTTTAGTTACTTCCCTGCGGTCAGTGGGTCTCACATTCGTTCAACAAATCTCTGCGCTCGGTTTGCACTAACTTTTTATAAATAAGAAGTTAGGCTGCGCCTCGGCATAAAAAACAAAAACTTTCGTTTTTATTTTAGTTACTTCCCTGCGGTCAGTGGGTCTCACGTTCGTTCAACAAATCTCTGC
>CACZRN010000052.1 GCA_902783625.1 uncultured Prevotellaceae bacterium | reverse complement strand
ACTATAGCGAAATTGAAAGTTTAACGGGTGGGATTGATTCGACGTTTTACGCCATTGCTTTACAGTGGAATGGGATATTACATTTGAAAAAAAATAAAAACCGGAAAAGGATTGTATATAGGTTGTTCGTTGATTTACCGGAAAGAGAAGATCAAAGCTGGGATGAAATAGAACAAAAGGATATCTTCAACTATGGGCACAAGTATAGTATTCCTGCATCTGTTTTCACAAACAGTTCTAATTTGGACCCTCATCGCGGATTTTATTATAAAACAGGCAATAAAGAACAATATGGAATAGAAGCTACTGGCGTAGCAGGGAGAACAATTTTTTGGAGGTTGAAACTATGAAAGAAACATTTTCTATATTCTTTTTTTTATTATTATGTATTCCCATTAATGGGCAATACAATGATGAATCAATAATAAAAGTTATTGTTTCTATAGACAATAAGGGCAAGTATTTTTTTTCGAAATCCGATATAGACGTTAATGGAATGGTTCGAGAAATACAGATTGTTCGCTCGGATGAAAGCAAAATTGCGTTATTAAAAATCAATAGTAATGAAATTAAAAATCTTTCAATCAATGGAATTTTGGCTCATAAGAAAAAAATGAGAGTTAATTTTAATTGGGGAGGAGGTAATTATATTTATTTTTGTGATTATTTTTTTTACATTGAAGATAATCGTTTATTTTTGAAAAAAAAGAATATTGCTCGACTTGAACCTAATAAAAAGAGCAAGAAAACAAAAATCCATTGTAATATTGAGGTTCAAAAAACTAACTTTAGCGATATATTATGAATCTCTAAATATATTATCTCAGTTGGATTAACTAATAATCCGAAAAAATGACTAATGAAAGAAATATACCACACCTAAGAAGATAACTATGGGAAGAAAACGAGATACAATGCTTGTTTGTTTGTATATTGCAGTTCTAACAAGCATAAATATGCTTATAGCCTGGCACGCAAGGTATGTTCTACCTCTTGTCATCCTTGTTGAGATCTTGTTATTCTCCAAGTTCAGGTTGCATGTTGTTAAATTGTATTTGATAAATCTTGCAATCTTTGTGTGTCTTTATCTTTTGGTAGGATTATTAATGGGCGAAGAGACTAATAGTTTTACATTAACAGGAATGCTTGTTGTCGCCTATTATTCTATACCGATGAATGTTGTTTTTGTGTTTCTCCTTTCATTTATCAAAAGGATTAAATCCTGCTTTTATAATTTGTTTTTCTTTAGCATGGAATGTGTCTTGTTGTTTTTTGCAACGGTCTTCGTTCCTCCTGTGATTCTAAATCATCTTTCGTGGGGCACAAAGTATGTTGTATTTCCTTCTGGAGGATATGGACAACGTAGTTTAACTTTTTTTATGGTAGAAGAAATCATACCATTTATAATAGTTTTCTTTTTAATATTCTTTTTGAATGTTGTATATAAAAAAATGAAAAAATGAAAACCAAACGTTACATTCCATTTATTATTGTAGCTGCATCAGAGGGATGTTTCGGTATTACAGATTCCGATAAGAATTCATCAAATGATTATTCTAACTCAGTTTTGAATAGTATAATAAATCAATCCCAGAAGAGCAAAACAAACAAGGGGAGAATAGACGTAATAATTGAGAAAAGAAATAAAAGCGAAAGATCACAAACTAAAAATGTAGTTATAAAATGAAAATCAATTTATATACAATTGTTTTTTTTGTAATAGCATGTTCTCTATTGTCCTGTTCTACTTATGTGGGAGAAGAAGTATATACTTTCAATGTACTATATTGCAAAAAGGCTCCTTTGGGGTTGAAATACAATGAATATGAAGTTGTAGAATATAAGAAACTATTCTACTCTCCAAATATAGAAGGATGTTATGTAAAAGGAAAACTACACACATTGAATGTGTATAAAAGTGATGGCGTGATATCATATACAAATGAAGATTTAAAAACAGATAGCCTCTTTGCAAAGTATATCGGTATTCCTTTAAATAGAAAAATAATCATTCATCATGAGAACATGTTTGATAATGGAACCATTTTCTCCTGTGAAAAAAGAGGAGATTCTATATTTGTAAAAAAAACAGATGAAATTATTATATATTATAATATTGAGCAAAAGTAACATAATGTGCTGTGTGAGGAGCAAGAGTCTTCCGTCAGAGCAGAACAGCGGCACCGTAGATAGTCATCTGAATGCCAGCTACGGCCAGTCATACAGTTATTCCGATGATGCGGGGCGCCGCTTCCAGTTGGATAGCATCGCAGAGGACAGCATCTATCGTAATATCACCGCGACGGGAAGAACCTATCTGTACAAGAACCACGCCTTCGAGTACGACCTGAACGGCGACGGTAAGATATCGACCGCCGACATACAGGTAATTATCAACGAGATGAAGAAGTAAATCATATCCGTGGCCGCTCGATGCGGCCACGGATATGAAACGAAGGACGAAAAACGAAGTACGAAGAATGAAAACCCCGCTCTGTGGACGCGATGTCTGCAGGGCGGGATGTTTTTGGGGGGTAATGATATAGCAGTTGTCATAAACACTGAAGTCGTAATGTGTGCCTTTATGCATATTGTCGTTTCACTACCACCCTTGCCGAAATGCATAAAAATCATGTTCGCTAACCAAATTTTTCGCAAAATGATAAAACAATTGAATTATTATGCTTAAATTTGAAGCGGATTATGCACTCATGCCTCTCAGCGTGGTGTATGACTCCTAAAACGTGGATTTGCCACAAGGTGTGAGATAAAAGAAAATATAACAATAAAAAACATACTATTATGAAAAAGATTTTGTTCATACTTCTCTGTCTCCTGGCAGGAGCGCAGACGATGAAGGCACAAGAGGCATATGTGGTGATGAACAACGATACGTGGAAATTCTATTACGACACAAAAAGAGAATCGCGCGAGGGACGAGCATATCTCCTTCACGGCGAAAATGAAAATCCAGTATGGAACTTAAGTGTTGTTGAGCAGGCAAAAATAACAACGGCCGACTTCGACCCGTCGTTCGTCGATGCACGACCGAAATCGACACGATATTGGTTCAATGGATTTTATAAACTGACGGAAATTAAAAATCTACAGTATCTCAATACAAGTGAGGTGGCCGATATGTTCGGAATGTTCCAAGGCTGTCGCGCACTGACCACTGTTGACGTAAGCCACTTCGACACAGGAAAAGTGAAGACAATGAAACAGATGTTTAATGACTGCGTATCGCTCGAGAATATCGATATGAGCAACTGGAACATGCAGAATGTGTATTACACTGATACGATGTTCGGCGACTGCAAGAGTCTGAAAAGCATCAACATGAGCGGATGGAACACTCAGAACCTCCTCTCGGCAGATGCCATGTTTATAAGATGCAGCGCCCTGACGAGCCTTGATGCGAGTAATATCAATACATCGGAATTAAGGAAAATGGCGGGTATATTCCGCGACTGCAGCTCGCTGACAAGCCTCGACGTAAGCGGATGGGACACCTCGAACGTAACATGGGGATCTGGCATGACTGGACTGTTCTGTGGATGTAGCTCGCTTGAGAGCATCGACGTGAGTAACTTCGACATGAGCAAGGTGTATAATACGAGCTACATGTTCTCTGGATGCAGCAGACTGAAAGGACTCGACCTGACCCGCTGGGATACGCAGACAGTGTCGGACATGTCGCACATGTTCGAAGGATGTAGCTCGCTTGAGAACATCGACGTGAGCAACTTCGACATAAGCAATGTGAATAATATGAGCTATATGTTCTCTGGATGCAGCAGTCTGAGAGGGCTCGACCTGACTCGCTGGGATACGCAGACAGTGACGGACATGTCACACATGTTCGAAGGATGCAAATCGTTGTCGGCTCTCATCGTGAGATACTTCGATACGAGCAATGTGACAAATATGGAGGCTATGTTCTACGGCTGTGAATGGCTGGGATATCTCGATCTGAGCTGCTTCGACACAAGGAATGTGAAGACGATGGCAAGCATGTTGGCGATGTGCAGATCATTGGCGGCTGTCGATGTGAGTAATTTCGACACTCAGAACGTGGAGACAATGGCGAATATGTTCTACAAATGCAATTCGTTGACCAGTATCGATGTAAGCAGCTTCGACACGGGGAAAGTGACTGATATGAGTGGAATGTTCTCAACATGCGGCAATCTGACGACCATCACCGCCAGCGAGGTATGGAGCACCGAGGCCGTGACAAACTCCGACCTGATGTTCTATAACGATACAAAACTAATAGGCGGTGAGGGCACCGCATTCGACGCCGAGCATGTCGACGCCGAGTATGCACGCATCGACGGTGGCAACAACAACCCGGGATATATGACCGTCGCACTTCCCATTTACGGCTATGCAACACTCTACAACGGCAAACTCACATTCTATTACGACCGCAAACGCCAAACGAGGGCAGGCACTGCTTTTCCGTTGAACAATGGGACATCAGCGGTTTTCTGGAGAAACGAAGTCGCTGAAGTAACTGCCGTAGTTTTCGACTTCTCTTTCTCACGATATTTCCCGACAACTACCTACTCGTGGTTCTATGATATGACAAATCTTAAGACAATTGATGGTTGGAAAAACCTGAACACCGACAGCGTAGCAAACATGAGAATGATGTTCGGCAACTGCAGTAGCTTGGAAGAAATCGATCTGAGCAACTTCAATACGCAGAAAGTGACAAATATGCGGCAGATGTTCTTAAACTGCTCGGGAATGAAGAGCATCGACGTGAGTAACTTCGATACGCAAAACGTTACAAATATGATGGCGATGTTCAGTGGTTGCAGTAACTTGGAGGAAATAGACGTAAGCAACTTCGACACCAAGAGCGTGATAAATATGAATCAGATGTTCTTCATCTGTAGCTCGTTGACAAGTCTCGACCTGAGCAACTTCGATACGCACAACGTGAAAGACATGACAAATATGTTTGCGGGTTGTGAAAACCTCACCACGATTTATGCTGGAAACGACTGGAGCACAGAAAATGTGGAGAACGGCGACGGCATGTTCTCATCTTGTGAAAAACTTATAGGTGGAAAGGGTACGAAGTACGACATGGCACACGTCGGTGTTGAATATGCACATATCGATGGTGGCACAAGCAATCCAGGATATTTCTCTCAAGTTATTTACTACGACCTCAACAACGACGGCAAGGTATCGACAGCCGACATACAGGTTATCATCAACGAGATGAAGAAGCCTCAGGCTAGTCAGAATATGGACTACGACCTGAACAACGACGGCAAGATATCGACCGCCGATATACAGGTCATCATCAACGAGATGAAGAAGTGATCATATTCGTGGTCGCTCGATGCGACCACGAATATGAAGTGAAAAGTGAAAAACGAAGAGTGAAAAGTGTATAACTGAAGACTCTCTGGGCATTGAGCCGCAGGGAGTCTTTGTCTTTTATTATAAAGATTCATGTTGCGTGCTAAATATAAAAAAAGGTTTAAATGGTTTATTTCTCAAAGAAAATGTGTAATTTTGCAAAATATATTCATTCTCACATCATGTGAGACAAAACAACCGATATGGGAAAGATAATTGCACTTGCCAACCAGAAGGGTGGCGTGGGTAAGACTACAACAGCCATAAACCTTGCAGCGAGCCTTGCCACGCTCGAGAAGAGCGTGCTCGTGGTTGATGCCGACCCGCAGGCTAATGCCTCGAGCGGATTGGGCGTGAACATTCGCGAGGTGGAGTGCTCGCTATATGAATGTATTATCGACAATGCCGATGTGCGCGACGCTATATATACCACCGATATCGACGGGCTCGACATCATTCCGAGCCATATCGACCTGGTGGGAGCCGAGATAGAGATGCTTAAGCTCGAGAACCGCGAGCGGAGAATAGCCGAGTTGCTGAAACCGATATGCGACGAATACGATTTTGTGCTGATCGATTGCAGTCCGTCGCTGGGACTTATCACCGTGAACTCGCTTACCGCTGCCGACTCAGTGATAATACCCGTGCAATGCGAGTATTTCGCTCTCGAGGGAATAAGCAAACTGCTCAATACGATAAAGATAATCAAGAATAAACTGAATCCGAGACTTGAGATAGAAGGCTTCCTGCTGACAATGTACGACAGCCGTCTGCGTCTGGCTAACCAGATATACGACGAGATGAAGCGACACTTCCAGGAACTGGTGTTCAAGACGGTGATACACCGCAATGTGAAACTGAGCGAGAGTCCGAGCCACGGACTGCCCGTGATACTCTACGACGCCGATTCGACAGGAGCACGAAACTATTTGGCATTGGCGAAAGAGATAATAAAACGGAACTAAGAAGAGTATACCCTCAGGCCCCAGGGATGATTGAGAGATGCCGTCGGCAGGGGAGGACGGATGGTTTTTATGTTAGGAGAAAAGTAATAAAGATTTATGGCTGTTAGAAAGAAATACAACTCTACGAACCGTGGTACGGCACTGGGGAGAGGACTGGATGCACTGATTGACACTGCGCCGGTTAGCACAAGCGGGTCGTCGACAATAAACGAGATACCTATTACGCAGATTGAGGCAAACCCCAATCAGCCACGACGCGATTTCGACGAAGAGGCAATGGAGGAACTTGCAGCAAGCATACGCGAGATAGGTATTATCCAGCCGATAACGCTGCGACAGATAGCAAAAAACAGATTCCAGATTATTGCCGGTGAGCGCCGTTGGCGTGCATCTAAGATAGCAGGACTGTCGGCAATACCAGCATATATCCGCACCATCGACGACGAGAACGTGATGGAGATGGCGCTCGTGGAGAATATACAGCGCGAAGACCTCAACTCGATTGAGATAGCCCTTGCCTACCAGCATCTGCTCGAAGGCGACGGGATGACTCAGGAGAAAGTGTCGGAGAGAGTGGGGAAGAGTCGCACGGCAATAGCCAACTACCTGCGACTGCTGAAACTGCCGGCACAGATACAGATGGCACTGCAGAAAAAAGAAATCGACATGGGGCATGCTCGTGCATTGCTTGCCATCGACAGCCCATCGACGCAGATAAAACTGTTTAAAGACATACAGCGCAACTCGTATTCTGTAAGGAAGGTTGAAGAGATTGTGCACAAACTGAAGAACGGCGAAGACCTGCAAGGCATAAAGAAGATCTCGAGGACAAGGATGCCCGACAGCCTGAAACAGATGAAGAGCACACTCTCGGCAATGTTCGGGACAAATGTTCAGGCAACCTACAACAGCAGGGGACGAGGCAAGATAAGCATCCCCTTTGCCAACGATGACGATCTGAACAGAATCAACGAGATATTCGAAAAGTTCATTGAAAAATAAACTATAGTAAAAGAAAGAGAAGTTGCACCTGCAGAAAGTCATATCGCGTTTTGCAGCACTACTGATGCTGATAGCCTTGTCGTCGACAGCAATGGCTCAGACAGACGTTATCTTTATTGATACCATCGCCGACCCTACGCTGAACATTGATGGCAACGATGCGATATTGGTGGATGAGGGTAGCCTGGCTTTAGACAGTATCGTCGTGGGCAAGAAAGCAAAGAAGGCAAAGCGCGACTGGAACACATGGCGACCCGACGTGAAGAAAGCGATGTGGCTCGCAATAGTGATACCAGGTGCAGGGCAGATATACAATCGCAAGTATTGGAAACTGCCTATCGTTTACGGCGGATTCATGGGATGCATCTATGCCATGCGATGGAACAACCAGATGTTTCACGACTATTCGCAGGCTTATATCGATGTGATGGACGACGACCCGAATACACATTCCTACGACAAGTTCATGCATCTGGGAAACAAAATCGACGACTCGAACATCACAAGATACCAGGAGCTGTTCCGCAAGCGTAAGGACAGATTCCGCAGGTGGCGCGACTTGAGTTTCTTTGCTATGATTGGCGTGTATGCCCTCTCGGTGGTAGATGCATACGTGGATGCGTCGCTCTCAGAATTCGACATATCAAACGACCTGAGCCTGAGGGTGGAGCCCGCAGTGATGAATACGAAGACTACGACAAACTCGGGCAATATGCTCAACAACACAGCTTTGGGACTGCAGTGCAGCCTGAGCTTTTAAAATTAGAAATTAAAAAAACATTATAATGAAAAGACTGAAATTCTTAATTGCAGCAGTATTTCTCGGACTGACATTGCCTACTCAGGCACAGTTCGCCGACGATGATGAAATAACAGTAACAAACGAAGAGGGAGAAGAGGAAGTAATAGAACTTCCCGAAGGTATGACTTCGAATGTCGATAGTCTGCTTGAACTCTATCACACCAAGAACTATCTGACTCCCGACGGCGATTGTGAGTTGCCCGACGTGAACCCAGTTTTTGAGACAAGCGAATACAAAGCTCGCCTCAACCGTCTGCCGACAGTGATGGAGATGCCATACAACGACGTGGTGCAGAAAGTGATTGACAGGTACAGTGGACAATTGCGCCGCACCGTAAGCATCATGCTCGGAGCGCAGAATTTCTACATGCCGATATTCGAGCAGGCACTCGAGACATACAATATCCCACTCGAACTGAAATACCTGCCAGTGATTGAGTCGAGTCTGAATCCGAATGCCGTATCGCGCGTCGGTGCTACAGGATTGTGGCAGTTCATGCTCACAACGGGAAAGCAATATGGGCTTGAGGTGAACTCGCTTGTTGATGAGCGTCGCGATCCGATAAAGGCATCGTATGCCGCAGCGCATTATCTCAGCGACTTGTATAAGATATTCGGCGACTGGAATCTTGTCATCGCAGCATACAACTGCGGACCGGAGAATATAAACAAAGCCATACACCGTGCCGGCGATCAGCACGACTACTGGAAGATTTATCCTTATCTGCCGAGGGAGACACGAGGATATGTGCCCGCCTTCATCGCCGCAAACTATATTATGAACTATTACTGCGAGCACAACATCTGCCCGATGATAACCAATCTGCCGTCGAACACCGACACGATAATGCTTAACCGCGACGTACACTTCGAGCAGATTGCTCAGGTGTTGGGCATGGATATCAGTCAGATACGTGAGCTCAATCCGCAGTATCGCCGTGACATTGTCAACGGAAATACTAAACCGTCGGTGCTGAAATTACCCACATCATACGTCGGCAGTTTCATCGATAAGCAGGAAGAGATATTCAACTACAATGTCGATCAGCTTCTGAGCAAGCGCACCGAGGTTGAGGTGGTCGAGCCACAACCGACATATACACGCAGTCGCTCTACATCGCGTAGCAGCAAGGCATCGAAGCGCAGCAAGAGGCGTGGGTCATCTGGAAAGAGCGTGACCGTGAGAAAAGGTGACACTCTGTCGCAGATAGCAAAGCGTAACCACACCACAGTGGCTAAGCTGCGCAAACTGAATGGAATAAAAGGAAACAACATCAATGCGGGAAAGAAATTGAAAGTGAAATAAATCGACAACCCGTCATTTAGTTAATCTGTAAATCAGTAAATCCGCTAACATGGACGAAGAAAGACTTATCGACGAGGCCTTCCAACATCTGATAGATACCTACACCTCATCGCCGCATCGCAAGAAGGTGGACATCATCACGAAGGCTTTCAACTTTGCTCGACAAGCTCACAAAGGAGTCAAGCGACTTTCGGGCGAGCCATATGTCATGCACCCCATTGCCGTAGCACAGATTGCCAGTGAAGAGATGGGGCTCGGGTCGACAAGCATCTGTGCGGCATTGCTGCACGACGTCGTGGAGGATACTGATTACACCGTAGAAGACATCGAAAACATCTTCGGGCCGAAGATAGCACAGATAGTCGACGGGCTGACAAAGATATCGGGGGGAATATTCGGTGAGCAAGCATCGGCACAGGCCGAGAACTTCAAGAAACTACTGCTCACAATGAGCGATGACATCAGGGTGATCTTGATAAAGATTTGCGACCGACTGCATAACATGCGAACACTCGACTCGCAACCGGCAAACAAGCAATATAAGATAGCAGGCGAAACACTATACATCTACGCACCACTTGCCAACCGACTGGGACTCAACAAAATAAAAACCGAACTTGAAAACCTAAGCTTCAAATTTGAGCATCCCGAAGAATATTCTGATATCACTGATAAACTATCCTTCACCAAAGAACAGCGCGATAAGCTTTTCAAACAATTCACCGAACCGATACGCACCACACTCGATGCCATGGGCTTCAACTATGAGATTAAAGCCCGTGTGAAGAGTCCGTATTCCATTTGGAGTAAGATGCAGAACAAGCATGTGACGTTCGATGAGATTTACGATATTCTTGCCGTAAGAATAATCTTCACCCCAAAGGATCGCGAAGAGGAGATAAGCGAGTGCTTCAATATCTACGTTGCCCTGAGCAAGATTTATAAGTCGCACCCTGACCGCTTGCGTGACTGGCTCAACCATCCGAAGGCAAACGGATATCAGGCACTGCACGTGACACTGATGTCGAAACAAGGGCGGTGGATAGAGGTGCAGATACGCTCCGACCGCATGAATGAGGTGGCTGAACAAGGATTTGCTGCGCATTGGAAATATAAGGAAGGCAGCGAGATAGCTGAAGATGAAGAACTGAACGACTGGTTGTCGACCATCAAGGAGATTCTCGATGATCCGCAGCCTGATGCCATGGACTTCCTCGATGCGATAAAGCTCAACCTCTTTGCATCTGAGATTTTCGTATTCACCCCTAAAGGTGAAATCAAGACTATGCCTGCTGGGTGTACTGCTCTTGACTTCGCATTCCAGATACACACATTCCTCGGCAGCCATTGTATCGGTGCCAAGGTAAACCATAAACTCGTTCCGTTGAGCCATCGTCTGCAGAGTGGCGACCAGGTGGAGATACTCACCAGTAAGTCGCAGTATGTGCAGCCCACATGGCTCAATTTCGTTTCTACGGCCAAAGCTAAGGCAAAGATTACAGCGGCCCTCAGGAAGCAAGACCGCGAGGCAGCTCGCCGTGGTGAGGAGATGCTTGAGGAATGGCTCCGCTCGGTGGATATGGAACCTACATCGTCGGTGCTCAACCGATTGTGCGACTACCATTCTCTGCAGAAACACGAGAGTCTGTTCCTCGCCATAGGAAAGAAAAATATCGTTCTCGGTACTGGCGATCTTGACGAACTGCGAGGCAAACATAAAGCGCAAAAAGAGGGTGCATCGTCGGGTTGGAGAAAATATGTTCCGTTCCTCGGGCATGATAAGAAAAAGAGTATCGACGAGATGGGTGTGCCCATTGTGGTAGACAAGAGCTTTGATAAGAAAAAGACTGTCTTAATCAGTGAAGAAACAATCGGCAAGCTCAAGTTCCTCACCTGTTGCCACCCCATCCCCGGTGATGATGTGCTCGGCTATATCGACAATGCCAATCACATTGCCATTCATAAGCGTGCCTGTCCTGTCGCTGCACGGCTGAAGACAAGTTTCGGTAACCGCATACTCGATGCCAAGTGGGACATGCACAAGCAACTCTTCTTCGATGCTACCATTGAAATACGAGGCATCGATCGCAAGGGAATGCTCTACGATGTGTCACGAATAATATCCAACGAGATGGATATCAATATGAAACGCATCACAGTGTCGAGCGACCAAGGTATTTTCGACGGATCAATTGAACTGCATGTCCACGATCGCGACGAAGTGAAGATAATTATCGAAAACCTGAAGCAGATCGACGGGCTTCAAGAGGTTCAGCAGATAATGTAATTTTTTATCATACAGAAAGGGCATCAGCCATCGGCCATTGAGGTCGGGTTGATGCCCTTTCTGCATTCTGTTGTTCGTGAGTATGTCAATATCTTTGGCAGTAATCCAAATAACGTGCGTACAACTATCGCATCACTTTCTTCGCCACACCTGCGTTTTTCACTATAAAGAGTCCGCTCTCAGGGAGTGTCAACTCGTTCTCTGCAGATGCCAACAGTTGTCCGCTTGCCGAATAAACATGTATAGTGCCTTTGCCGACGACGATGCCCTGTGGGCTTATGGTGAGGTTCTCAGCCTCAATGTCATCAATGCCGTTAGTACCTGTACCACGCATCTCGTAGCGGCTGTTGTTTGCGATGATTGCCTCTGTGAGCTCAAGTCCGCGCACCTCGTAGCTGCCCGACTTGTTCACTCCGGCATAATCCATGAGTATGATGCCTGTGGGGCCGGGCGATGTGGTTGAGGCAAGATAGTCGATGACGCATTTGTTGGTCGACACGGCATTGTTTCTATACCCGTTCGACGATGCGCTCTGCGTGTATCCTGAGGTGTGGTTTATTATCCAAATGTTCTCGGTTGTCGTCTCGTTGATGTGTGTCGAGCAGTCGAGCAGGGCTTTAATGCTGTTTTTCTTAATATCCATTGCCCCGGCTTCAGTCATGTCGTAATAGTCTTGCACATAGAACTTTCCCGAGCGTGACGGTCCTTTCAGCGTACCACACTTCATGTCTTCAACGTTGTCGGAATGCGACCACCCCGAGGCGAAAGCACCCATCGGCTTGTCGGCGTATTGGTCGCGACTGATGAGAAGAATCTTCCCACGCACCTTGCCGAGTGTGAGGATAGGAGAGTAGTTGACAAGGTATTGGCTGAAGTTGTTTTTCAGCAATGTGTTCATTTTCTCACCCCACGAGGCATCGCCATTGTCAGCATCGTCTTCGTGGCGCATTATCACCACGGCAAACTCACCGGGATTCTCATCGAGCTTCTTGCAAATAGTATTCAGAGCGT
>CACZRN010000051.1 GCA_902783625.1 uncultured Prevotellaceae bacterium | reverse complement strand
TAGTATGAATCAATACGAAACCGTTTTCATTTTAACTCCCGTTTTGTCTGATGAACAGATGAAGGAAACGGTCGAAAAATTCAAGAAACTGCTTACCGATAATGGTGCAGAGATTCTGAATGAAGAGACCTGGGGATTGAAGAAGATGGCTTATCAGATTGACAAGAAGACCTCTGGTTTCTACAATCTCCTTGAATTCAAGGCTGAGCCATCAGTGATTAAAACTCTTGAGACAGGCTTCCGCCGTGATGAGAAAGTTATCCGTTTCATCACCGTTAAGCTTGAGAAGTATGCTGCACAGTATGCAGAGAAGAGACGTAACAAACTTGCTAAAAAAGAGGAGGCATAAACTATGGCAGCACAAGATTCAGAAATCCGCTATTTGACAGCTCCTTCTATCGACACTAAGAAGAAGAAGTATTGCCGTTTCAAGAAGAGTGGCATTAAGTACATTGACTATAAGGATCCCGAGTTCCTGAAGAAGTTCCTGAACGAGCAGGGTAAGATTCTCCCTCGCCGCATCACTGGTACCTCTCTGAAGTATCAGCGCCGTGTTGCTCAGGCCGTTAAGCGCGCCCGTCACATTGCACTGCTTCCATTCGTAACCGATCTTATGAAATAAAAAAGGAGGAAGATTATGGAAATTATACTGAAAGAAGATATCATCGGACTGGGATATAAGAACGAGATAGTAAATGTGAAGAACGGTTATGGCCGCAACTACCTTATCCCAACAGGTAAGGCAGTGATCGCAACTCCTACAGCTAAGAAGATTCTTGCTGAGAACCTGAAGCAGCAGGCTCACAAGCTTGCCGCCATCAAGGCTGCAGCTGAGAAGAAGGCTGAAGGTCTGCAGGGTGTTGCACTCGAGATTGCAGCTAAGGTTTCTTCAACAGGTGTTACCTACGGTTCAGTAGGCGCTGCTGCTGTGGCAGAGGCACTGAAGAATATGGGTATCGAGATCGATCGTAAGATCATCACCATGCGTGAGGCAAAGGCTGTCGGCGACTATGAGGCAACTGTTCACTTCCACAAGGATGTTGAGGTTAAGATTCCTGTAAAGGTTGTAGCTGAGAATGCACCTGAGGTTGCTGTTGAGCAGCCAGTGGCAGAGGCTCCTGTAGCTGAAGAAGTTGAGGAGTTCGACATCGAAGAAGAGGCTGACGAGCTGACCGAGGAATAAGCCGGGATCGACTTAGAAAACTTTGCACTGTAAAACAGTACTTAAATAGAATTCCATCCGTCGTTATGGCGGATGGGATTTTTTTTGTTATTCCTGGGTGTCAGGAGATTCTGGATATTTCGGGTTATCCGGAGTAAAAGAAAAGAAAACGTGTTATCTTTTGCATATCTCTCATTTTTTCGTTAAATTTGCATGATTTAATGAACTAAAAAAAAGAAACAACTATTATGAAAGCATTTGTTTTTCCTGGTCAGGGTTCCCAGTTCGTGGGAATGGGTAAGGACCTTTATGAGAATAGCCCATTGGCAAAAGAATTGTTCGACAAGGCAAATGAGATTCTGGGCTACAGAATTACAGACATAATGTTCGAGGGTACAGACGATGATCTTAAACAGACAAAGGTCACACAGCCGGCTGTATTCCTTCATAGTGTTATTAGTGCGCTCTGCATGGGTGATGCTTTTAAGCCTGAGATGACAGCAGGTCATTCACTCGGTGAGTTCTCTGCTCTCGTTGCTGCCGGTGCACTGAGTTTCGAAGACGGTCTGCGACTTGTATATGCCCGCGCAATGGCAATGCAGAAAGCATGTGAGATTGCCCCTGGCACTATGGCAGCCATCATCGGATTGCCCGACGAGAAAGTTGAGGAGGTATGTGAGGAAGTGAGCAGCGAAGGTAATGTTGTTGTGGCAGCAAACTACAACTGTCCCGGTCAACTTGTTATATCCGGAAATGTCGATGCAATAAATGCAGCCTGCGAGAAGTTGAAGGTGGCAGGTGCAAAGCGTGCGTTGCCATTGAAGGTAGGTGGCGCGTTCCACTCTCCGCTTATGCAGCCGGCAAAGGATGAGTTGCAGATTGCCATTGAGCAGACAGAGATTAAATCGCCTGTATGCCCTGTATATCAGAATGTAGATGCAAAGCCACATACCGATCCTGTGGAGATAAAAGCAAATCTGATTGCACAGTTGACAAGTCCTGTCCGTTGGACTGCAAGCGTGCAGAGCATGATTGCTGATGGCGCAGACGACTTCACGGAGTGCGGGCCAGGCAAGGCTTTGCAGGGAATGATTGCTCGTATCTCGAAGGATGTTGTAGCACATGGAATCGAAGAATAAGATTGTAATCTATCAGTTACTGCCGCGGTTGTTCTCAAACACAGTTCCTAATTGTGTTTACGACGGTACAATAGAGGAGAATGGATGCGGTAAGATGAACGATATCGACATGGCTGTACTCAACCAGATACGTGGGTTGGGAATAAGCCATGTTTGGTATACGGGCGTAATACGTCATGCCACAACAACCGACTATTCGCAGTACGGCATTCCACGTCAGCATCCGGGTATTGTAAAAGGTAAAGCCGGTTCGCCGTATGCCATAACAGACTACTACGATGTTGACCCCGATCTTGCGACAAATGTTGAGAATAGAATGGGGGAGTGGGAAGACTTGATTGCCCGTACACACGAAGCAGGGATGAAGGTGGTGATGGATTTCGTGCCTAATCATCTTGCCCGTGAATACAAGTCGATATGCAAGCCTAATGGAATAAAGGATTTCGGTGATGACGATAATATAGACAAGGAATTCTCTGCAGATAATAACTATTACTATTGCGTAGGTAAACCATTCGAACCTTATTTCGATTGTGGAGACTACAAAGAGTACCCGGCAAAAGCGACAGGCAATGATGTCTTTAATAACCGTCCGGTGCGCAACGATTGGTATGAGACTGTAAAGTTGAACTATGGTGTGGAATACACACAAGACGGTCGTAAGATAAAGCATTTCTCTCCGATTCCTGACACATGGCATAAGATGACAGCAATTCTTCTCTTCTGGGCATCGAAAGGGATTGATGGATTCAGGTGCGATATGGCAGAGATGGTTCCTACTGAGTTTTGGAAGTATGCGATTGGTGTCGTTAAGAAGCAATATCCCAATGTAGATATTATCGGCGAGGTGTATGAGCCATCGCTATATCGTGATTATCTATCCGCGGGGTTCGATTATCTCTACGATAAAGTGGGGATGTACGATTGCTTGCGCAATGTTATCTGCGGATTAAACCCTGCATCGGATATAACACAGCGATGGCAATGGACTGACGATATACAGGATCATATGCTTTATTTCCTTGAGAATCATGATGAGCAACGCATTGCGAGTGATTTCTTTGCTAGTGATCCATTCAAGGCTGTGCCTGCGCTTGCTGTGACGGCATTGTTTGGGAGAAATCCAGTGATGATTTATTCAGGGCAAGAATATGGCGAACGTGCAATGGAGCAAGAAGGATTCAGTGGCCATGACGGACGCACGACGATATTCGACTATTGGAGTGTGGAAAGCATCTGTCGCGGTTTCTTCTCGCGTGATGATCTTACGACAGACGAACAACGATTGGAGATGACATATAAGGATATCCTTAACATCGCGCGTTCGGAGAAAGCTGTGTCTGAAGGGAAAGTCTTCGATCTGATGTATGTTAATCAGCATCTGTGGAGTAAGCAGTTTGCGTTTCTACGCAAAGCAAAAAAAGAAATGCTGATTGTCGTTGCCAATTTCTCATCCAATAGCGTGAATCTTCCACTCATCATTCCGTCACATGCTTTCGAGTATCTTTCTATTAAAGAAGGTATTTGCGATGCAGTCAATCTCATTGGCAACGCGCATACAAAGTTGTGCCTGATTAAAGATACGAGCATACATATTGATATACTACCTAACAATGTGTTAATATATAAAATAGTTTTCTGACTATGGATTCTGACTATTCATTCAATGAGCATAATAAGGATGAATTTCCTCCCGCTCACACTGCTGAACATCTTCTTAATCAGCTGATGGTTAGGATGTTTGGATGCGAGCGCTCGAGGAATGCTCATATAGAAAGGAAGAAGAGCAAGATAAGCTATATACTCGAGTCGAAGCCAGACAGGAGGGCAGAGCGTGATATCGAACAACAGATGAATGAACTGATTGATGCCGATATGCCTGTTACATTTGAGTATGTAGATCGATATAATCTGCCTGAGGGCATTGATGCTGATCGTCTTCCTGATGATGTGAGCGATACGATAAGGATAGTCAGAATAGGCGATTACGATGTCTGTCCATGTATAGGTAAACACGTGCGCTCAACATCTCAAATCGGGCGGTTCGAAATGTTGGGGACGAATTGGGATGAGAGTACCCATAACTTCAGAATCAGATATAAAGTCATAGCAAAGTAGGGGTATATGGCGGTTGAAAATATAGAATTGCGCAGGGCATGGGATTTTGTCGAGAATACTGGTACCAGTGTATTCATTACAGGCAAGGCAGGCACTGGCAAGACTACATTTTTGAAGACACTTAAAGAGCATTCTTCGAAACGTATGGTAGTTGTCGCACCAACAGGTGTGGCTGCTATTAATGCAGGAGGAGTAACTATACATTCTTTTTTTCAGCTACCATTGTCGCCATATGTTCCCAATACCTCATACAAGTCGAAGTATGACTTCAGTCAGGAGAAGCGTAATATCATAAATACACTTGATCTGCTTGTCATTGACGAGATAAGTATGGTTAGAAGCGACTTGCTCGATGCTATAGATAATGTTTTGCGCAGATTTCGTCAACATGATTTACCGTTTGGCGGTGTGCAGCTTCTCATGATTGGTGATTTGCAGCAATTGGCTCCGGTTGTAACAGAACAGGATGCCCAACTGTTGAATCCTTATTACGACACCCCATTCTTCTTCGGCAGTAAGGCTCTGTCGATGATTCATTATGTGACGATAGAGTTGAAGCATGTATATCGTCAGACAGATTATCATTTCATCTCGCTTTTGAATGCCATAAGAGACGGTAATGTGAGAGATGAGGTTATTAGCGAGTTAAATCAACGATATATTAAAGACTTTCATCCAGAGCCTAATGAGGGATACATACGACTAACGACACACAACTCTATTGCCCAGAAATATAATGACAAGGAGTTGTCTGAGATAAAACAGCCAGTACGTAACTTCGAAGCAACAATTGAAGGCAACTTTCCAGAGTATTCATATCCCACAGACGTCACCTTGAGTTTGAAGGTTGGAGCTCAGGTGATGTTTATCAAGAACGACAGCTCACTTAATCGCCAGTTCTATAACGGAAAGATTGGTCATGTCGTTGGTTTCGAGGATGAAGAGATAATCGTGCGTTGTCCTGATGACGACTTCGATATTAAAGTAAGTCCGATGAATTGGGAGAATGTGAAGTATGTGCTCAATGACAAGACAAAGGAAATAGATTCTGAGGTACAAGGAGTGTTTACTCAATACCCCCTTCGACTTGCGTGGGCGATAACCATTCACAAGAGTCAGGGACTTACATTCGAGAAGACAATTATCGATGCCGCAATGTCGTTTGCCTCAGGACAGGTGTATGTAGCTTTGAGCCGATGCAAATCGCTTGAAGGATTGGTATTGGCAAGTCCCCTTTCACGTCATGCCATAATACGTGACCAGAGGGTGAATAATTATATCTCACATCAGGAGATTGAAGCGCAACAGAGCATAGCACTTCTACCGCAGTTGAAGGAAGACTACTACAGGAGCATGTTGTTAGCGCTATTCGATTTTTCCGATTTACTTTCAAAAGAAGAATGGTATTTCAGAGTGATAAATGAATACCTCTATCGGCAGATGCCCACTTTGTTGGAAGAGCATAAACAACTTATCGATGCTATCAAGGTAGAGATTATTGAGGTATCTGAGAAGTGGAAGAGTGTACTCGTGAACACGCAATCGAATGCTTTCGCTTCTGATGCATTTAAGTTGAGGATTGCGAAAGGTATTGATTATTTCCTTTCTCATCTTAGTACGATATATGGAAAGACGTCGATTTTGTTTAAAATCGATGTTGATAATAAGTTTAACAAGACTCGCATAGAGAATGCGATGACCGATCTTGCCTTGTCGTATTATGGAAAAGTCGGATTGCTTAAGATGCTTGATGCCAATGGTTTTACTATTGCCAACTACCTGAAATACAAGAATGTAGCAGTACTTAATGCCGCTGATGAGATGAAGTCGCAGATGTCGGCACAAAACAAGAGGAGGAGACGTCAAGGTGTTGAGGTGAATCATTGGGAAGTTTATCGAAAGTTGTCGACATGGCGTGATAATTTCAGCGAGTTTATGGATATCTCTCCGTCGGCTATCCTTCAGCAAAAGGCAATGATTAATATAGCGAATGATTTACCTTGCACACTCAGCGCGTTAAAGAAAGTGCAAGGGGTGGGGCGCAAAACGATTGATCGCTATAGTGATGATATATTGAAGATTGTGCGTGAGTATGTTCTTGATTTGAAGAAAGCTGAGAAATAAAAAAAGAAAGAAGTGCACCATTCGGGCACTTCTTTCTTCTTATGTTGTTTCGATCTCCTCTTGCATATCGATAAATTGTTTCTTGCTGTCGTAGAATTCATATTGCAAGAATGCCATTTTCTGTGATGGAATGATATGCACTCCCAATCCATATTTCATCTGCCATTTGCGTTTAAGGCTCATAAAACCTTGATTGATAAAGGCAGCCACGTATGGATGCACGTGGAGATAGAATTTTCTGACGCCTATCTTGTTTACCAGTTTGTCGATCTTTCTCTCAAGTTGGTCGGTAAACAAAATACTCGACTTTATCTTACCAGTTCCGAAGCATGTTGGGCAACTTTCCTCTACGTTGACATCAATTGCGGGGCGTACTCTCTGACGTGTTATTTGCATCAGCCCGAACTTGCTTAGTGGCAGAATGTTGTGTCGTGCCCTGTCTTGCTGCATGTTCTTGCACATGCGTTCGTAGAGCAGCTGACGGTCTTCAGCAAGATTCATGTCAATGAAGTCGACGACGATGATTCCTCCCATATCTCGCAGTCGCAGTTGACGTGCCAGTTCATCGGCAGCGCCAAGATTCACTTCAAGTGCATTGGCTTCTTGTCCGTTTTCATTGCGCATTCTGTTACCACTGTTCACATCCACAACATGCAATGCTTCTGTGTGCTCTATGATAAGATAGGCACCATGCCTGTAGTTGACAATCTTACCGAATCCGGATTTGATTTGCTTTGTTACATTAAAGTTGTCAAAGATTGGCACCTTGCCCGAATAAAGTTTTACGATGTTTGCCTTTTCGGGTGCAATGAGCGTGATGTAATCTTTGACTTCTCTGTAAGTTTCTTCGTTGTTTACATGTATGCTTTCGAAACTAGGATTGAATAAGTCGCGAAGCAGTGCGATTGTTCTTCCTGTCTCTTCGAAAACGAGTTGAGGTCGTTTCTGTGTTTTTTGAACCTTAATGATGGTGTCTTCCCATCGCTTTGTAAGTATCTTTAGTTCAGAATCCAGTTCAGCCACTCGTTTTCCTTCGGCTACAGTGCGGACGATTATTCCGCAGTTTTTCGGTTTGATGCTGTGGATCAGCTGTTTCAGTCGGGCTCTCTCTTCTCCGCTTTTAATTTTCGTGGACACTGATACCTTGTCGCCAAAAGGAATAAGTACGATATACCGTCCTGCGAATGATATCTCGCCAGTCAGTCGTGGTCCTTTTGTTGATATCGGTTCCTTTACTATCTGTACAAGAACCTCTTGTCCTACGCTCAGTGCTGACTGTATGCTCCCGTCTTTTCCGATGTCGGGCAGTCGTGTTGCCTTTGAGAAGGGGTAGAGCTTTTTTCTGTCGCTTTGTACTTGCTTCAGATATTTTTCATAGGAGTTGAATTGTGCTCCCATGTCAAGATAATGCAGAAAGGCGTCGCGTTCATACCCAACATCTACGAAGCACGCGTTGAGCCCAGGCATGAGCTTTTTCACTTTTGCCATGTAGATGTTTCCTACAGCGAACGATGCCGTTTGCGGCTCGTTTTGATATTCCATCAGTTTCCCGTCTTCAAGGAGGGCGATGGATATCTCTTTTTGCTGTACGTCGATTACTACTTCGCTTGTCATATCCTTTCTTTTTAACGATTAGGGCATGTCAATATAACCCCAATGAGTTAATTTTGACATGCCCTGTCAGTCGGAAGAGACTGTTGAGCAATATTTACTTGCTCTTATGTCTGTTCTTTCTCAGTCTTTTCTTACGCTTATGCGTTGCCATCTTGTGGCCTTTCTTCTTCTTTCCGTTTGGCATAGCTTTTCTTTTATATTATATTTGTTTTCAATTGTTTACTCTGCCTTCATCTGCTCTACGAAACTCTTTGCCGGCTTGAAGCTTGGCAGGTCGTGTGCAGCGATTCTTATTGTTGTGTTCTTAAGGATATTGCGGGCTGTCTTTGCCTTGCGGTGCTTAATGATGAAGCTACCGAATCCACGCAGATAAACATTTTCTTTTTTCTCGAGCAAACTGTCTTTTACTGTGCTCATGAAACTTTCTACCACTGCAGAAACTTCATTCTTCTGAAGACCTGTCTGAATAGAGATCTCGTTGATAATATCAGCTTTTGTCATTATAAATGTATATTTTGTTAGTTAATAAAATTCATATGTTCATTCGGGAGTGCAAATTTAGTGCTTTTTTGTGTGTTATGGAAATTTATTTTGATTTTTTTGCAAAAAAAGTATCAATTTTTGTTTTAGAAGTGTTTAATTTTCAGCCAATTACCATTATTTGTCATTTTAATGCTGTTTTTTGTTGATAATGGTGATAAAAAAGCGACTTGCAATGAGCTATGTTTTTTGCTCTGCAAGCCGCCTTTTCTTTTTATTGTGTGAGGACATGTTTGTCGTCCTCGTTTAATTAGTCGGATGTTGCGCTTTTAATCAGATCGAAGGCATTGCCAGCGTTCTCCTCAATTGCTTTTGACAGGGATTCTGAGTCGATGGTAATAACCTGATTGAACAATCCTACAGATACAATCTTCGTCTCTGTGGGTAGATTTACCTTACCAAGAGAGAATAACACGTAGTTGTCAACATCGATTATTTCATTGACAATACCTTTTACGATACCCCCTGTCACTATCGATGATAATGCAGCAAGTCCGCCACCGAGTCCGCCACCGACATGCTCTTTAACGGTGTTTTTCACCGATTGGTTAACAACCTGAGCCAGTTTTTTCGAGTGATCTTCCTGTTTCGGACATGTCACTGCGGCAATGACAAACACGCCGATAAGCAGTATGCCTGCGATAATCTTTTTCATTTATTTATATGATACGTTATTAAAAGATTGACACGATTAGTACTCCATCACAGCGGGGAGTTCCTTAGCCTGCTCAATCATCTTCTCTACTTCCTTCTCGCTTGGAACACGTCTTACGAGGTGTTTCTCTTCATTGATTTCTACGAGCTTTGCAGCCAGATTTGCAGGTACACGATGCTTGAGCTCTTTCACGGTGTCAACACCGGCAGCCTCAAGGAGATCAGAGAACTGTGGGCCAACGCCGTCGATTCTCATAAGGTCGGCATGATTTGCCCAAGTGAGTATCAGCTTCTCGGGGATGTCTGCTGCCTCAGCAAGCTCTTTTCTGCCAGCTGGCTTCTTTGCCTTCTCAAGCAGATCTTCGATTGTGTTGATACCAATTCCTGTTAACTTCTTTGCGTAAACTTCGCCGATTCCCTCGACTTCAATAATCTTGTAATTCATAATTTTGTGTATTTAAGTTTAACAATATCCTTTATATTTTGAGTTAAAAGGTTTCTGTTTTCTAGTTTTTCTTTACTCCATCATGCAAATTTAAGGTAAAATCATCGTAATTCCAAAATTTTTCGGGCATTTTATTATCTAATAACATTTATCATTTTCTTTTATGTTTATTAAAGAGCCTTTTAATCGCTGGTTAAGGGCCTCTTATGCTGAGCATAAAAGCCTTTTATCCGCTGGTTAAGAGCCTCTTTATTGAGAGCAGTGTGATGAGTGTTTGTTTTAGGGTGGGTTTATTGATTACTAAGTGTTTAAATTTTGTCGTTGCATATGATGTTGTTTCGTGCTTTTTTTATAACTTTACACCCACAAAGGCTATTTAATCATTTCGTGGTATATTATTAAAAAAGGTGTAGATATGAGAAGACTTTATATTGTTACGATTATCATGATAGCGCATTTATCGTGCATGGCGCAGTCGAAGGTGGAGTTGCCCGCCCCCGTTGGCTCTGGCGGGATGGGGTTGTTTGAGGTACTTCAGAAACGTGCTTCGATAAGGGAATATTCCGACAAGGATATCTCCGACAAGACACTCTCGCAAGTACTGTGGGCGGCATGTGGCAAAAACCGTCCCGACGGACGAATCACTGCTCCCTCGGCTGTTAATGCTCAGGATGTGATGGTGTATGTGTGTCGGGCAAATGGTGCATTTCTTTACGATGCCCAGAACAATACCCTTGTGCAAGTGTCAAAGAAAGATCTCCGCAAAGCAGTCGCCGGTCGTCAGGAGTTTGCGGCGAAGGCACCGGTGAGTCTTGTGCTCGTTAGCAATCTCGAAAAACTTCCGCGTGCCAATGAGATGCTCGGAGCAATGGATGTAGGTTATGTTTCAGAGAATATCTGCCTTGCCTGCACAGCTCTTGGTCTTGCCACTGTGCCCCGTGCAACAATGGATATCGAGGTGTTGAAGAATGAACTGGGGCTTGGTGAGAAACAAGTGCCGATGCTGAATAATCCCGTTGGTTATCCTATTGAATAAAACATTATGAAACAGACAAAGATTGTATGTACGATAAGCGACTACAGATGCGAGGAAGACTTTCTGCGCAAATTGTTCTTCGCAGGGATGAATGTGGTGAGAATGAACACCGCTCACGGTACCAGAGAAGGAATGAGCAAGGTGATTGAAAACACCCGTAAGGTGTCGTCGCTTATCGCTTTGCTTATCGACACCAAAGGTCCTGAGATAAGAACAACAACTTCGACAGCTCCCATTCAGTATTCTGCCGGTGATAAAGTGAGGATTTGCGGGCATTGCAATGAAGAAACCACTCACGACATCATCAATGTGAGTTACACGAATATCTGCAGCGATGTGAAGGTTGGCGACCATATACTTATCGACGATGGCGAGCTCGATGTCGAAGTCGTCGGATGCGATGGCGACGCTCTTCTTGGCGTGGTGAGAAACGATGGCACACTTGGTTCCCGAAAGAGCATCAATGTGCCTGGCGAGCATATCGACTTGCCAGCTGTGACAGAGAAGGATTTTGACAATATCCTCTTCGCCATCGAGAAAGACATCGACTTCATCGCACATAGCTTTGTGCGCAGTGCTGCCGATGTGAAAGCGGTGCAGAAAATCCTCGACGAACATGGGAGTGACATAAAGATTATATCAAAGATTGAGAACCAAGAGGGTGTTGACAATATCGATGAGATTATTGATGCCTCGTATGGAATAATGATTGCCCGCGGCGATTTGGGTATTGAGGTGGCACAAGAGAAGATTCCTGGCATTCAGCGTGAGATTATACGCAAGTGTATAGAAAAGAAGAAACCGGTGATTGTGGCTACTCAGATGTTGCATTCGATGATAAACAATCCGCGCCCGACACGTGCTGAGGTGACTGATATCGCCAATGCAGTGTTCTCAAACACAGATGCCTTGATGCTTAGCGGTGAGACTGCTAGCGGCAAGTACCCAGTGGAAGCAGTCACTACGATGTCTGCTATCGCTGAACAGGCAGAGAAAGACCGGATGAAGTTAAATACATTCCAGATACCGATGTCGGAGAATTGCAGCCAGAAGGAGTTCCTCGCACATGCTGCTATCGACGCTACAATCCGCTTGGGAGTGGCTGGTATCATCGCCGACTCGATGACGGGTGAGGTTGTTCGCTATCTTGCATCATTCCGAGGACCAAAACCAATCCTTGCCATTTGCTATCGTGAGAAGACTCAGCGGTTGCTGAATCTCTCATACGGAGTGATACCGATCTCGCAACATCAGACAAAATCGTCGGAGTATATCTTCACTGCAGCATTGCGAATGTTGCGTCAGAAGGGTTATCTTACGCTCGATGATAAGATAGCATATCTTAGTGGTAATCTGGGATTGGCTGCCGGTACAACATTCCTCGAGATTAATCCAGTGAGGAAAGTGTTTGAGAATATCGACTATTTCCACCTGCCGCAGTATTCCGATAAACGAATAGAATAGGGATATAAGCATCCCTCTATCGATAAAGAAAAATGTCTGCTCCGCTTTTATGACTATGGGGCAGACATTTCTTTTTTCAAGACAATACTCGTCTTAAAGGTTCTTCAATATGTTTACCATTTGCTCCCCAAGACCTATCGTGTAACCTTGCTGACAGAAGACAATTCGATTGAATGTGTCGGCAATGATGAATATCGGCAACCGATGTGTGTCGCTGAGTTTCATCTCATTGCAAATCGCATTCTTTATCGTGTTGTCGATGTCTTTTGCAAAGATAGTTCCTTTAGGGAGAGAATCGATGATATAATCGTATGCTTGCTTTGGATTGTCACCCTCGTTGTTTATAAGAATCATTGTTCTTCCCAATTGATTAAACTCTGCTGCTATCTTTGCGATATCGCGCAAAGCATGATTGCTTGGCTCACCAGTGGAGTCGATTATACCTAGGATGTAATATCCTCTGCCTGTCTGCTTTAGTATGCTGGTCGTCTTGCCATCGACATCAATCAGACTTTCACTATTAAAACTTCCAATCACACTGATGTCGTTTTTGCTTTCAAGAAAGGAGAGTGGGATGCGAGTGTTTTTCTTCTCCTCAATCGTGAAGAAACGACTTGTAGTTAGAGCGTTACCGTTAGCCAATCGGATACCAGTAGTCAGCAGATATGTACCATTGTCGAGTTCAATGCCATCCTTGAACGTATTGCTCCAAGTTGTGCCCTCATTGTCAGCAGTTTGCTCGTCGAAGTTCATGAGAATAGTTGCTCCGTTCTCAATCTTGCTTATTGTGAAGTGGTTGTAATACTTCGGGTTGTCAAGTTGTTTTGTCGGTGAGAAGTCAAGAGTCAGTGTTCCTTTGCCAGAATGACTTTGCTTAGTTGTGTCGAAGTTCACGTCGTGCCATTCTCCTTCTTTCATGTATTGCACCTTGCCAGTCACTATGTCTTTTCGTGCCTTTATCCCAATACTCCTTGCCATGTCAACAAAGAATATATCGCGTGAACGCCGATCGGTAATCCTCGACTCCCACACACCGAGAGGGGTCTGTGCAATGTGAAGCGCGTTTTCATCGTCTTTCACTTTGAGATTCTTCACAATCCACTTTACAAGTTGCTCCGGATGCAACCTGAATTGCTCCTTTTGTTGGCTGTTAAATGCTCTTTCAAACACAATCTTAAATGGACGGGTAATCATCTCGTTCTCCACTCTCGGACAGATCTCCATGCTTTCGGAATTGATATTGTCGTTAAGAATGAAGATGGTAATATCACCTAAGTCCTTGTCGGATAATGAGTTGAGGAGGGAATAGGCTCTTTCTTTACGCCCGGCATTTTGCTTTATGAAACGAGTAATAGTCTCGTGATTACCTCTCGATTTCACGATGAACCTCGCAAAATCCTTTGATATTTCTCTTGCTGTGTTTTCGTCGATGAAAGTCATCTCATAAGAGTGCCTTAGCGAGTCTTCATAAGCCAATCGCCGCTTGTTTCTCTCCACGATATTCTCAGGGAGAGACACTCTCTCGTCATTACCTTTTGGGGCTTTTATTGTGAGTTGAGTTTCTTTTCCGCTAATACTCTTTTCGTTGTGAGTGAGTTTTATTGTTATCTTCTTGTCTGTTCCGAAGTTCGCTTTCTCATAGCCGAACCACCCATCATGGCTTGCCCATACAAGCATATCACCTTTGCCGGCACTGAGCGAAGTGTGTCCATCCTTATCTGTATATTTACTTGCAACGGTGCAAAACTCAGCATAGTTATATATCTTGAAGTCAATCCGCGCTCCTTCAATTTTTCCTCCAAATCTATCCTCGACAGTGAAGTCAATCTTGCGTGTCTCGGCATAGTTCTCTATCAGATTAATCTCGGTGAAGTTGTTTGTTCTCAACATCACCTCTTCAGGTCCGTTATAATCACCGAATACCCTTGTGTGCATCAGCATAGCACGTGTAGCGGGGTAGTTGAACCATCCAAGATTCAGCACCGGCTCAGGCTCACAAGCTCCGATAAAGTACCACCTTCCGTCTGCCCATGCCTCTACCCATGCATGGTTGTCGTCGGTATGAGCCCAGCGTGGAGTGTAAACCTGTCGTGCAGGGATACCCACCGACCGCAGCGCGGCTACAGTTAGCGTGCTTTCCTCACCACAACGTCCCTTGGCTGTCTTTATGCATGCAAGAGGGGAGAGGGTTCTGCCATCAGAGGGCTGATATGTTACATGTTCGTGGCACCAGTGGTTAATCTCGAGAATGGCATCTTTCATGCTTAAGTCCTTTACGCGGTCTTTCAACTCTTCGTAAAAGACAGAGCGGCTATCGTCGAGTGCCTCGTTGTTCACTCGCACTGGCAATACAAAGTGTCTGAACAAAATCTCGGGTACTGTATCGCCCCATTTCATCTCATTTTTTGCACGGAAGCTAGCCCTTACATTCTGCAGATGAAACGAGAGTGGATAGTCTGTAATGTCGGCGATGGGCATGTAGGCATAAAGAAACCAAAGGGCTTCTATCTCGTATGAGTTTGACAGAACGTCAATACCGCCAACATATTTATTGTCAAATAATTGCTTACGCTCGTTAAATCTTTTTACGACCTTTTCGCGATAGCCTTTTTCTGTTATAAAGTGTGGCCACTCCTGTGAAAAAGCAGTGCCGCCAAGAATGAAAAGAAACAATAATATGATGGCAGTTTTCTTCATCATGGATTAAATTCTTTCTCTGCTTTGGTTAAGCTTTTCTTTTGTATAGTTTAGCTGTTACCTGTGTTTAGCGCCCCGATAATCTCACGTATCCTTCGCTCGGTTGTCTGTGTCTGGCATCCGAATTCGCTGTCTTCATATCCGTAGATATTCTCTCTTGCAGAGAAGTGAAACTCGCTGATGCCTGCCGATTGTTGTATGCGGAGTATGTTCGACTCGTTAATACCGCTTCCTGCCATGATGGCAATCCTTCCATTTGCCTTTTCGCTAAGGTGTTTTAGCATTGGTATTCCTTCCTCTGCCGTCGGTTGCTGTCCAGATGTGAGCAGCCTGTCGAACCCCAGCTTGATAATCCTCTCCAGTCCTTCGTCGGCATTGTTACACCTGTCGAAAGCCCGATGAAATGTCGTCGACATTCCCTCAGCCACTTCGCGAAGTATTGCATTGCGCTCCATGCACACCTCGCCCTCGTCGTCAAGACAACCGAAGACTACGCCATCGACGCCTAAACTCTTGCAGAGCTTGATGTCGTTAATCATTCGCTCCATCTCAAGGGGAGTGTAAATGAAGTTTCCACCGCGTGGACGGATAATCACATGCAACTTCGTCTCCCTCATCAGCTCTCTTGCCTGGCGAATCTCGCCATAGGATGGGGTAGTGCCACCTTCGCCCAGAGCGGCGCATAGCTCCACTCTGTCGGCACCGGCATTCTGTGCAGCAACGCAACTCTCAACGCTGTTGGCACATATCTCGAACACGTAGTTGCTGGGCATTACTCTGTCGACAACGTTTATTATCAGTGGTTTACGGGTATCTTATTCACTCTCCGCTCATGCCGTCCGCCTTCAAACTCAGTGTTGAAGAACTCGTCCATGATGCTTTTGGCGGTGTCGTTGTCGATAAACCTTCCCGGCATGACAAGCACATTAGCGTTGTTGTGCTGTCGTATCAGATGCGCAATCTCGGGTGTCCATGCCAATCCGGCACGTATGTCCTGATGCTTGTTAAGTGTCATGGCAATACCCTCGCCACTTCCGCAGATGCCGATACCGGGAAATACCTCGCCCTTCTCAATGCCCTCGGCAAGCGCATGGCCGAAGTCGGAATAGTCGCAACTGTCTTCGGTCAATGTGCCGTAGTCCTTGTATTTCAGTCCATGAGCATCGAGATACTCTTTCACGTACTGCTTGAGTGCAAACCCAGCATGATCGGATGCAATACCAATTGGCTTTTTCTTCATAACTTCTTAATCTGCGTCTTTTTAATTCAAGAGTTCTTTTACTTGCTTATATACATTCTCAGCGGTAAAGCCGAGCTTCTCGTCGAGCACCTTGTAAGGTGCCGAGAAGCCGAAGCTCTGCATGCCATACACCTTGCCGTTTGCCCCTACAAGTCCCTCGAGCGTCACAGGCAGCCCTGCTGTCAGTCCAAACACCTTTGCACCCTTCGGCAACACGCTCTCTTGGTAGTCGGCGCTCTGGCGGCGGAACAATCCCTCTGACGGAGCACTTACGATGCGTACCTTCACACCATCGGCTCTGAGCAGTTCGGCTCCGGCAACAAGTGTTGATACCTCCGAGCCCGATGCCAGCAGTATCACGTCGAAGTCGTCGTCGCTACCGCTTACTATATATGCTCCGCGACGGGCACCGTCGTAGTTGTTGCCCTTAGGCAGGTTGACAATATTCTGCCTGGAGAGGATGAGCGCTGTCGGCGTCGCCATGTTCTCCATTGCCATCTGCCAGCACACCGTTGTCTCCTCGGCATCGGCAGGGCGGAACACTCTCACGCTGTCGTCGCCGTGATGGTTCTTCAGTTTCTCCATCAGGCGTATCTGAGCCTCTTGCTCCACAGGCTCGTGAGTAGGACCGTCTTCGCCTACACGGAAGGCATCGTGAGTCCAGATAAACTTTATCGGTACCTGCATCAGTGCCGCCATGCGCACGGCAGGCTTCATATAGTCGGAGAATACGAAGAATGTACCGCATGCGGGTATCACGCCGCCGTGGAGATACATTCCTATGCACACGCACGCCATTGTGAGCTCGCTTACGCCTGCTTGCAGGAAAGCCCCGCTGAAGTCGTCGGCGGTCATGGCATGAGTCATCTTTAAGAATCCGTCGGTCTTGTCGGAGTTGCTCAGGTCGGCCGATGAGCACACCATGTTCTCCACCTGGCTGGCGAGCACGCCCAGACATGCAGCCGATGCGGCACGTGTGGCGATATTCTCTTTTTGTGTCAACAGCGACCAGTCGATGCGTGGTGCTTTGCCGGCAAACCACTCGTCCATCTTTGCCGCCTTTGCGGGGTTCTCACGCCGCCATGCCTGTTCCTCGTCACGACGAGCTGCCACTATCTGCTCCAGTTCCTTGCGGCGGTTGTCGTACATTGCTTTCACCTCGGGGAATATGACGAACGGATTCTCTGCGTCGCCGCCCAGATTCTTTATGGTGTTCACGTATGCCTCGCCACCGAGAGGAGCACCGTGCGTCTTCAGGTTTCCTTCATACGACGAGCCGTCGTCCTTCAGCGCACCCTTTGCCATTATCGTCTTGCCGATGATCAGTGTGGGGCACTGTGTCTCGGCGTTAGCCTCACGTAGTGCCGCACGTATCTCATCGACATCGTTGCCGTTGATGTTTATCACGCGCCATCCCCACGACTCATACTTCTTCTGCGTGTCTTCGGCAATCACTTCGCTGCACATTGTTGACAGCTGCACGTCGTTAGAATCGTAGAACATAATCAGGTTGTTGAGTTTCAGCAGTCCTGCCAGTCGTCCTGCGCCTTGCGATATCTCCTCCTGCACGCCACCGTCGGAGATGTAGGCGTAGATCTTATGTCGCATCACTTCTTGCCCCAGTCGTGCTGCAAGGAACTTCTCAGCTATCGCTGCTCCCACGGCGAAAGTATGTCCTTGTCCGAGTGGTCCCGAGGTGTTCTCTATGCCCCGCTGTATGTCGCGCTCGGGATGTCCCGGGGTGGGAGAGTCCCACTGACGGAACTCCTTCAGCTCGTCGATGCTGAACTTCCCCTGCAGTGCCAATGCCGAGTAGAGCATTGCCGACATGTGACCGGGGTCGAGGAAGAAGCGGTCGCGCCCAGCCCACGATGCGTCGTTGGGGTCGTAGACGAGAAACTCGCTGAAGAGCACATTCACAAAGTCGGCACCGCCCATTGCGCCGCCAGGATGTCCCGATTTGGCTTTTTCAACCATCGAGGCTGCCAATATGCGTATGTTATCAGCAGCCCTGTTCATTAATTCTTTTCCGTTCATAGCTATGTTGTTTTTATTATTGTTTTCTATCTACAAAGTTAATAAAAACTGTAAGCACTACAAAACAATTACACTAAATCTTTTTATCATTAAATAGTTTTTAACAGCGTATCGGCGCAGTAGCGTCGTGACATGCATCCGTAGGGTGCTGATATCTTGCGATTACTTAAAATATCACATCGTAAGTCTGTCACATTTTGGCGCATGTTATCACCCCATGGAAGAGTGTGCTATTTGTCATTATGTTGATGTCTGATAGCTTGCAAATGCCTTTCCGTAAAGGGGGTGAGGTGTTAAGAAAAAACCGAGCGATTTAATGTTTTTTATGAGAAAAAGGTAAAAAGTGAATTGGTGAATTGGTGAATTTATTAGGGTTGTGTATCGTCTTATATATGAATATATATATAAATATAATAATTAATAAGGTTCGCGTTATATACATTATGCGCACACACGTTGGGGGCTATTGAATTCACTAATTCACTTTTCACTTTTTGCAGTGTCCAGTACACGGAAAACATAATAAATATTAAAACCTAAAAAATTTTCCTATTTCCGCTTGCACGGCAACAAGCGAATGTGTAACTTCGCAGTGTTGTAAGCGAGCACCCTGCAGCGCCTACGCTTAAAGGCTTTGAGAGACCGGCTAAAAGACTTGGAGCAGACCGCAGGGCATAGTAGGGCAAGCAATAAGCGAGCGCTTAAAGCTGTTAAAATATGTTACGAAATAAATTAATAATCTATGAAAGCGCTCTGCATATCACATCATATCAATCGCAAGAATAGCGAGGTCAGTGGCAATATGTAACTCAGGTCCTCACTTCACCCTTTTCACTCCTCGCGGCAGTTCTACCTTTGACTCTATCGTGCCGTCGGCGCGTTTGGTGTGCCTAACCTTTATAATGCCATACGGCGTGGGTAATGCTCCCTCTGCCCACGACAGGCCGCCCAGATGAGGGTTGATGCGCACCTTGCGGAAACCGATATCGAGAGGCTCTATGCCCAGCACATGTCGCGAGAGCCACGCTGTGGGACCCGAGGCCCAGCCGTGACAGAAGCTGTGGCGAAGACCGACATAGCAATACGCTCCACCGTCGGCATGGATGTCGAACTTACCCTCGGGCACCACCTCGTCGATGCGGGCGGCATTGCGAGAGTCGGCATAGTTGAAGTCTTCCCAGAATGTAGTCGCTCCGAGATCAATCATGCGTCCCCAGTAGGTGGATATCAGTTGCAGAGCATCGTCGTAACGCCCGGCAGCGGCGAGTGCCTCAAGAAGATAATAGCCCATAAACGATGTGAACTTCTCCGGTCCGCCGTCTGTAATCACCTTCGCCGCCTCTTCGGCGTCAATCATACCTTCGAGCGCCAGCAGGGCAGCTGCCTGTCCGTTGTTCGTGTGGCTTGGCACGTGGCCGCTCACCTGTTCGAGAGCAGAGTGGCACTCATCGCGCAGGGCATCGTCGCCGAGCCAACGGGCAATGTCCTCTGCCGCAGCGAGGGCACGGTGTGTGAGGGCCTGCAGTCCGGCATGAATCACGTCGGGAAGGTCGGCAGAAGGCCAGTCGATGAACCGTCCGCTACTGTAGCTCTCACGACCGTCTTTTATATTGTCTATCACAGTGTGCACAAGCGAAGCGAGATAGTCGTGTTGCTGTGCAAGATAGTCACGGCCGGCATACCACTCGTAGAGATGATGATGAATAATTATCCACCACAGTGAGTAGGAGCATATTCCGTTCATCCATTCTGTCGGTGGTGTGATGTTGCGGGCATAGTCGAGACTCTTCCTTACCACCTCGTGGTTACCGAACACGGTGTTTACCGTCATCACCTCGGGATGCATGTCGCCCAGCCATACCAGTCGGTCGCGCTTGATGCCGTCCCACAGATAGTCTTGCATGCACAGGTGCACGGTGCGCGCTCCCGTCTGCCATATAGTGTTGAGCCGTTCGTCGCTGCATTTGAAAGCCCCTGTCTGCGGGATGTCGCGATAGCGTGATATCGCTCTCACAGCCACTATGGGCACCTGCATGTCGTCATCGAGCAAGTCGAGGCGTGCGAAACGGAATCCGCTGTTGCCTATCTGCATGCTTCCCAGCCATGGCACCGATATCTCGAGGTCGCGCACGGAATGGTCGTTGGTGGCGGTAGTCTCCTTCGCGTCGATATTGCTCAGTGCCTCGCTCACCGACTCACCGAGGCATAGACGGAAGCGTGCGGCGCGGTGATTGTCGGATATGGCTCGTGTTATCTCGATGCCGCCTTGCAGCTCTTCGCCGAAGTCGAGTAGGATAGAGCTGTGGGGAGAGAACAGCGTCGTGGATGGCTCGCCGACAGCCACCTGACCAGAATAGGGCTCAAGCAGATGTTCGGCATTAGCCACATCGCCCTTAGTGAGGACGATGCGTGTGGGAGCGACATACTCCGACACAATCTCGTGGTCGTTGACTGGTTTCTCGTCGTTGAGAGCCTTTTTGTTTGTATCACATGCCGTGACGGCCATGGCAACGGCAAAGGCGATTGAAATACTGCGGATATTCATATTCTTTTCAATAATATATACGGTTGTTTCCGGAAAGCCCGGATATTCCGGATAACCCGGATATTCCGGATATTCTGGATGATTACTACACTCTCTACTTTATGACGAAGTCTTTCTCGACACAGCTCACATGATGCTCCTTGATGCCTTTCTCGTCCATCCATCGGCGGGTGTCGCGAGTCTTCAGCCAAGTGTTTTCAGGCGCTGGCTCCCATACCCACGATGGAGTAGGCCACAGACATGCACGGAAGTTAATCGCCTTGTAGAACTCCTCAGAGCATCCATTCTGCCCATGATGAGCCATCTGCATGTAGTCGCAGTCGAAATGCTCAGGATATCGAGCCAGTGCCTTGTTGCCACATTCCACTCCGGCATCGCCAAGGATGACAACACTCTTCTCGTTGTCCCAGAAACGGATGAGCACCGACTGGTTGTTGTAAGGATTATTCTTTATCTCGGGGTTTGCCACGCCGAGAATCATGATGCCTATGCCATCGATGTCGAACCGCTGCCCGGTGGTGTGTATGTCGATGAAGTTGACAGGCTCTGTGGTGTTGTCGACGGCATGATAATAGCTCCTTGCATGGGCAGCGCTGCCAGGCTCAAGGTCGAGATATTCATCCGGCACACGCGAGTATATCATCTTGTCGATGGTTATGCCACGCAAGTCTTTCAGTATGGTGACAAAAGCCTCCATGTGATCCTCGTGAGGATGAGTGATAAACCACAAGTCAACATGCCCGCCAGCTTCCATTATGTGAGCCCTCAGGTTCTCGGCATCGCTTGCATAGCCACCATCAACGATGATAACCTTGCCGTTTGTTGTCTTCAGCAGGTAAGAGTTGCCGATGGTGTCGGTAGCCGACGAAATCTGCATCAGTGAGAAATGCCCCTTCATCTTCTTGCCGAAAAGGCGTTTGTCGTTTTTACTCCACAATGTGTCGGCATTTGTGATATTTGCTACCGCCAGTCCTACAGTGGCAGCGCATGATGTTTTAATGAAATCCCTTCTATCCATAGTTTTTTATATTTTAATGAGTCGCAGATGCTAAGGTCTTAACTCCATATTCCTTAACTCCTGACAAAGACCTTTTTCATCTCTATTATCTCATCGGCATTCTTACCGAGCCACACCTCGAACACACCCTCTTCTACGCGCTGCTTCATGTTGGCATCCCACATTGAGAACTGACGATAGGGTATGTCGATTTCAACTCTTTTCGTCTCACCAGGGGCAAGCACAATACGCTTAAACGCTGCCAACTCCTTCATTGGGCGAGCAACCGTGGCACGCTTGTCGTGGATATATACCTGCACAACCTCGTCGCCTTCCATATCTCCAGTGTTTGTCACATCAACGCTGAGATGCAGCGACTCATCTTTATTCAGCGAAGCAGGAATCACAAGGTTGCCATACTTGAACTCGATGTAGCTTAGTCCGTAACCGAATGGAAAAAGAGGTTTGCCGTCGTTTTCAACATATCCATATCCACGGCCACTCGGTTTTATGGAATAGTACATCGGATTCTGTCCGATATTCTTTGCCCAACTCATTGGTAGACGTCCACCAGGGCAATACTTTCCTGTCAACACATCGGCAATAGCTGTACCTCCCTGTTCACCGGGATACCACGACTCGAGCACTGCATCGACTTTATCAACCCACTCTGAGATGTCAATCACTGAGCCATTCTGAAGCACAACTACTACTGGCTTCCCTGTGGCAATTAAGTCGCGAAGCATCTGTTCCTGATTGATTGTTATCTCTATGCTTTGCTGTTCGTCAACAATGAGCGCTGTGGTATTCTCACGTTGCTGCTTTATGTGGCTTGAGGGCAGATTAAAAC
>CACZRN010000050.1 GCA_902783625.1 uncultured Prevotellaceae bacterium | reverse complement strand
CCCGATAATAAACGCATACGCCAACTTCAAATTAAAGCAGACACGCTTCTTCATTATGATGTCGCACATCAACGCAGGGTCTTTCAACCGTGGATACTTCTTCACTCCACACTACCCTCTCAATCAACGTGTGCTAAGGTTTGGCATTAGCTGGAACTTCTTCAACTAAACGATAGAAGATGAAGAGCGAAAAGTTATCGTTATCATTGACGTTAACGTTAATTTGTGAAATCATGAATTATGAACTATGAACTTTTTTCGCACCTTTGCACGGTAATACGAGTGTCTATCCTATGAAAAAGATTCTCTACATCCATGGATTTGCTTCAGCAGGTAGCACTGGTTCTGCCACGCAGATGCGCAACCACCTCTACCCGAAAGGCGTGCAGGTGGTGAGTCCAGACGTGCCCGTGTCGCCCGCAAAGGCCATTGTCTTCCTCCGGAATCTTGTGGAGACGGAGCAGCCCGACCTCATCGTCGCCACCAGCATGGGCGCGATGTATGCCGAACAACTCAAGGGCATACGCCGCATACTCGTCAATCCGTCGTTCCACATGGCGCGACTACTCACCTTCCGAGGCCTTGGACGGCGTGAGTTCCGCAACAAACGCCAGGACGGTGCAACTGTGTTCAAGGTTGACAAACAAATGATTCAGGAGTTCCAACAGGTAGAAAAGGAGAGCTTCAAGGACATAGATGCCCAGGAGAAGCAGCTCGTATGGGGACTCTTCGGCACGCAAGACAAGCTCGTCAACTGCCAAAAGGACTTCATCAAGCACTACGGCAAGGAAAGGATGCAGCTCTTCGAGGGCGAGCACTTCCTAAATGACAAAGTGCTCAGCAAGGTTGTAATGCCGCTCGTCGAGGCAATATGTGAAATCGTATAATCGTATATTATGCATTATTAATATGAATTATCAAATCTCTCTCGACCTGATGGAATTTGTGGAAAAGAAAATCATCCCACGCTACACCCAGTTTGATGCGGCACATAACATGTCGCACGTCACGTCAGTCATACGCCGTTCGCTGAACATCGCACTCCACACAACTGCCGACATCAACATGGTATATGTTGTAGCAGCATACCACGACCTTGGGCTATCAGGGCCACGTGCCATACATCATATCACCGGAGCCAAGATACTCTCTGCCGATCAAAGGCTACTGAAATGGTTCACACCCACTCAAATTGAGATAATGAGTCAGGCAGTAGAAGACCATCGAGCCTCTGCCTCACATGCTCCACGAAGCATCTACGGACGCATCGTCGCCGAAGCCGACCGCGATTTGCGTCCGGAAACCGTATTCCAACGCGCGGTAATCTTCGGCATCGACAACTATCCGCAAATGCAAATAGAGGAGCAATGGCAGCGATTCAAGAAACACATGCACGAGAAATACTCTGCCGCAGGTTATATTCAACTTTGGATAGAAGGCTCGGAAAACCACAAACACCTTGAAGATCTCCGCAAGATAATCAGCGACGAGACTCTGCTACATCAGCACTTTCTCAAACACTATAAAAAAGCGAAAAAAGACTAGCTGGATTCTCTTCTTTCAATAAAGAGCCCATTTAATGGCAATAAAGAGCCTCTTATGTCGCGGTTAAGAGCCTCTTTAACGGCAATAGAAAGCCTCTTTACTGAGGACTAAGAATAAGCCATCGTATCTATCTAGTTATCAGTGGTTTAAGTTGTTACGTCGATTTTGCCTTTGCAAGACAGATAAAGCAAGGGGAAAATCACAATCTGCCCTTTACTATATCAGCGACTATACGCATGTCAGTAGCTGTGATGGAATACTTTTCAAGGATATTGGCGTCTGACTGGAAGCGTGATAAGAAGTCTTTGTCGTCGAGTTGTGCTGCTATATTTGCCAACAACGTGACACATTCCTCAATCTTACCCTGCGCCCAGCACGAATAGGCAAGTCCGATAGAGGCATTAACAGATTGGCGTGCCGATGGGTTATTGCTGACACCATCGCCTTTGTTGCCGCTGACAAGAGTGTCAAACCGTTGCTCTGCTTTCTCTGCCTGACCGCTCAAGAGCAATGCCCAGGCAAGCACCTCTGCTATCTCTGCATCGTCAGCATGCTCATAGTTGAGTTTGAAAAGTGTTGGCAAAGCATCGTCAACCTGCCCCGTCTCCATCTGACACACAGCAAGAAGGAAAGAATAGCGCACCACATCGCCACGAATATCAATTAGTTTACGGCAATCATCCATTGCCCATTTATACCAACCAAGAGCCATCTGTGCACGGACATGACCATATAGCAACATCTCGTTTTCGGGCGATTGCTTAAGGGCAAACGAATATACATCAGCTGCTTGCTTATAATCACCACGACGCGAAAGCATGCGTCCACGAATAACAGAAATCTCTGCCGAGGTGGACATAGGAATACTATCGAGAACCTCCCACAACTGATCGTAGAGTTTACGCTTATATAACAGACGAACAAGCGGAAGCATATTCTCAGCATCCGATGTTATTCGATTATCATAAAAGCCGAGGAAATAGCCAAAAGGATTGGTGAAATCATGCCTGAAGTCGGACAGACGGAAGAAGCGATAGAGGCTTTGAAGATAGAAACGACGTTGATAGGCTGCAGACGAATACTCCTCGCTGGAATATCTTGAAAACTCTTGCGGAAGAGCTTCAAGTATGCCCTCGCCAAACATCGACTGTCCCCCAAAACGACTGATAACATTCGGAAGCATCAAAGCAAAGGAATACTTGTCGGAATCGCAAAACGGCGACAACGACGAAATCACGTCAAGCATTTGCTCTGCCTTGCTTTCACGCACTTGTTCGAGTGCAGGATGATTGATGCTGAATGGTGCAAACCAGTTAGACAATGTATAGAAAAACGGCAGACGCTTCATGTGCGAGAACCCACCATAGTAGATATCAGAGCCCTCGCGTTGCATCTGCGCCATACGCTCCATATTCTTTTCAATACGCTCAATGTTCTCATCATCTTCATCGACACTAAACATCTCTGCGAGTTCCTCAGGGCTGTCTATTTTCGAAAAGACATCAGGGTTAATTGTATATGGTTTATTCCCGATGATATCAGGCATTATTTCATCGTGTATTACCTTTGTGTCACGGTCGGCAGCCATACATAGGAACACCTGCTCCTGCAATTGAATCAGCTGCCGAACAGTTGCCTCGTCACACATAAATGATTCGACAATGCTGTCGAGCCGCTCATCCTCGCCCGCTACATACTGCCTCATTGAGAACGCAATGCCCACAAGAGCCCGCTGCCTGACTACTTCGCTATCTGCAGAGCGATACACTTCAATAAGCACTGAAAGCTTCTCCGAATCGCTGAACATCATTGCTGAAAGCATCACAGCACTAACGAGGAAAGCCACATCAAGCGTATCAATGGTGGCAGAAAGGAATAGATCGCGCCACTTACTGCCTTCGGTATCATCCCACGCACTTGAACTGATTATTGCCGAGAAAGCCACATCAAGAGCCTGCTGATGATCGTGATTAAGGCTACTTACTGATTGCGATGGTTTAACAACATGCGAATCACTATTGTCATATACAGCTTCGTTGTCGAGAGTCAGCAATGCATATTCCTGAACATATTCCTCAAGCTGCCTGCGAAGCACGTCCACACCTTGGAATTCTGCAGTGGCTTTATCGTATGCTTTCATAAAAGAAGGAACACGATGGCGCGCTATATGCAACTGCAACTTCCATGTTATCTTCACCAATCGCAGCAAAAGTGAGTTGTAAAGCCGCTCACGCTCGCTGTCAGTATATCCTCGAAGCATGAAGTCTTTCATCAGTTGGTAGTCGCCCGATATCTTCTCAAATTCATCCGAGATATCAGGTACTGCCCACTGATTAACCAGTGGTTGCATTGCAAGCAGGGCATCACCAAGATTGTGATCTCTGCGAATAGACTGTCGTATTTCCTCTAATGACTGACTCATGCCTATAGTGGCTTAATATGACTGAAATGACGAGGTTTTACACGTGAATATACAGAATCAGGACAAGCAATGTATCTGTCTAACAACCGTATATATTGCCCCACTCCATTCTTTTCAATAGAGTCAACAGCCTGATTGTAAACCTTTACAAACTTATTCAACTCCTCACGACTTTTTTTGTCATTCAATATCTTCGGAGCTACTGCTATTGCCCCTTTGCCCGTTGCTGTCATTGATTCGGGCAACCTTATCTCGTTCCCCCCGCAACTAATAGCCCATGACTGCCATGGCTCAACAAACCACGCGGCATCAATTTCGTGAGAATTAAGCATATTCATACGTATCAAAGGATCGTTGACTTGAATACGGAATGCGGATGTTGAACCGCAAAGAGAGTCTGAAACAGAATAGCGTGTCATGCCCATCATCTTGTCGGTAAGTTGCGAGATGTTATTAAGACGAGCCTGTCGGCACCCTATCAACGAATATCTCACTTCAAAGGTATGTATCATCTTGTTGTCAACACCTTTTGACGACAAATGCCTTGCACGAATGACATCGGTATAAAACATGTTTGATCTGCCCTTTGTGAATAGCTCATCACACTCCATCATCGACTTCTTCACGGCTATATCTATGTCTACATCTGCAGCACCAAACATTCCATTGGCATCGGCAACTACTATAGGAAGTGATTCAACAACAGGCACATACGACAGCCTAAGCAAATTTGATGCGACTTGCTCTTTCTCTATACCAACGACTGTAGGTTTTTCTTTTCGCCCACAACTTATCAGCACAAAGACAGAAAAAACAAAAACAATTATCTTTCTCATACCGCAAAAGTAGTAATTTTTTTGGCATAGAAGAAAATAAATGGTAATTTTGTGACGATAATAGAAATCTTTGAAGGACTTATATGCCTTAATGATATAAAAGATACATCAAAAATGGCAAAAGATAAAATAGCATACGTCTGCGATAATTGCGGGCAGGAATCGTCGAAATGGATTGGTCGCTGCCCATCGTGTGGTCAATGGAACACATTCAAAGAGATACGCATAGCCGCAAGCCAGAATAATCTAGTTGCTCGCAATACGAGAACTTCAATAGACAGCACAAATAACGCCAAGCCTCTGCGATTGAAGGAAATATCATCGAAAGCCACGCCGCGTATCGATCTTAACGACACTGAACTGAATCGTGTTCTCGGCGGCGGGCTCGTCGAAGGAAGCATAATCCTTTTGGGTGGAGAACCTGGTATCGGGAAAAGTACACTGACACTTCAGACGGTGCTACATTTGACTGATATGCGAATACTCTATGTCAGTGGTGAGGAGAGTGCCAATCAACTGAAAATGAGAGCCGAGCGATTGTCTGACACGCAGAACGAAAACCTTTTTATCCTTTGCGAAACATCGCTTGAAAGCATTTTCACACAGATAGAATCACTGAAACCCCAGCTCGTCATTATCGACTCAATACAAACCATTGCTACTGAGCAAGTGGAAAACAGTGCAGGAAGTGTGGTGCAAATAAGGGAATGTGCAGCAGCACTTCTAAGGCTTGCAAAAACTACAGGAATTCCAGTAATACTCATCGGGCATATAAACAAAGAAGGTACAATCGCAGGGCCAAAGATTCTCGAACACATCGTTGACACGGTTATACAATTCGAGGGCGACCAACATTATACATATAGAATCCTGCGTGCAATAAAGAACAGGTTCGGCAGCACATCCGAATTGGGTATCTACGAAATGCAGTCGCAGGGACTTCGTGCTGTTGAAAATCCTTCTGAATTGCTTCTCTCACATAACCATGGAGAATTGTCAGGCACTGCAGTAAGTGCTGTTATTGAAGGTGTAAGACCTTTCATGGTTGAGACTCAGGCACTTGTTTCTTCTGCCGTTTATGGCACTCCCCAACGTTCGGCTACTGGTTTTGATCAACGACGGCTTAACATGCTTCTCGCAGTGTTGGAGAGAAGAGTGGGATTTAAACTCATTCAGAAAGACGTATTCATAAATATAGCCGGTGGACTGAGAGTAACCGATTTGGCTCTTGACTTAAGTATTATCTCGGCAATCATATCAAGTAATGTCGACACTGCGATTGAGCGCGGATGGAGCATGGCTGGAGAAGTAGGATTAAGTGGTGAAGTACGCCCGATAAGCAGAATCGAGCAACGAATAGCAGAGGCCGAGAAACTAGGATTCACCGACATTATCATTCCGAAATATAACATGCAGAGCCTCGACACAAAGAAATACAACATCACGCTTCATCCTGTTGCAAAAGTAGAAGAAGCACTCAGATGTCTGTTTGGATAACCCTTTTATTGTACTAAATATATGAACGCAAACGAACACATGGAGGACACATGCCGCGATTCACTGATTGTTGTCAGTGGAGGTATGGACTCTGTCACCATGCTTTACGACTATAAAGATACGATTGCGCTTGCGGTTTCATTCGACTATGGCAGCAATCACAACAGCAAAGAGATAGAATGTGCAGCATACCACTGCAATCTTCTGGGCATTAAACATATCGTTATACCTCTCAGCTTCTTTACAAAGTATTTCAAAAGCAGTCTGCTCGAGGGTGACGATGCAATACCCGAAGGCGATTACAATGAGGACAACATCCACTCCACAGTAGTACCATTCCGCAATGGCATCATGCTTGCAATCGCTGCCGGTATAGCCGAATCGAACGAACTACAACGAGTGCTTATCGCCAATCATGGAGGTGATCACACCATTTACCCTGACTGTCGTCCGGATTTTATAAAAGCTATTGATGCAGCAACACAGGCTGGCACATACAATCACATTGAAGTGTTTGCGCCCTACACAAACATAACAAAAAGCGACATTGCACGAATAGGTGCTCGATTAGGTATCGACTATTCAAAAACATGGAGCTGTTATCGTGGCGGAAAAATCCATTGCGGGCGTTGTGCCACATGCCTTGAACGACGCGCAGCACTCAAGGATGCTGGGATTGAAGATAATACTCAATATGAAACATAGCCACATTTAAGCACGAAATAGTGTTTTAATAAAACAAAAGAGTTCTGCCTATCAGCAGAACTCTTTTGCTATTATTTAATGTTAAGATTATTTGTGACCTCCGAAGTGACTGTTCTTGCTGCCAGCACTGGTGCTCCTTTTGGGCTGTACACCTGCTTGGTTGTGACTGGCCTGGCTGTTAGCTACAGTATTCTTTGGTTTTTTATTGCTTCCAGCACTTCCACCTATGTAACGGCCTGCGCCATTCACAATTGGCAGACGGCTGCCGAGATGAGCCTGAGGCTTATCGCTATAGTAGCTGTATGGACGTTTGTTGTACCCGCCACGATAGCTGATATAGCCGTTGGGACGATTGTGATAGAACACATTCCTATTTACATAACGCTCATATATACGGAAGGTGAAGTGACTGTTCTTCCAATATACTGGACGATAGAAATACTTAGAAGCCTTGTAGAGAGCATACTGGTAAACGTCGAGAACATAGCGTAAATCGATGTCGCGGCGATCCCAGTAGATGCCATGTATGTCACCTTTAACGCTGATGCTCATCAGGTAGTCGAGGTTTATCTCGTACACTGCCTCATATTGCTCAAGCGTAAGATTCAGTTCATAAGCCATCTTGTCGCTCAGGAAGAGTGCCTCCTCGCGAGCCTGAGTATAACTCATTGCCGATGCAGAGACAGACATTGCTGCCAAAACTGCTATAACTATCATCTTTTTCATAATCGTAAATTTTAAATTGTTACACATTCATCTTGTTTCACATTGCAAATATAGATATAATTATAATGTCTGCAATAGAATTATCCCTAAAAAGTATGGAGAATTCCCCTATTTCGCCATATGGAAATCTCTCTACGCAACAACAAAGAAAAAGGGCCGCCAGTAGGCAACCCCTTTAATTGCTTCTTATATCTGTAGAATACTCATTACAAACCATATGGTTAATACTATTCTCAATGAGTATATTTGCCGTTTTATTAGAAAGCCCATTTAGCTGAACTAAAGAGCCTCTTTATTGAAACATAAAAGCCTCTTTAATCGCATTAAAGAGGCTTTTTATTCAACCCTAGGCTAACTACCTAGATTTCAACTATATATATTATATATAATGTGTACCTACGTCAGGCTCATTATTTTGCATAAGCTACGCTACGAGTCTCGCGTATCACAGTAATCTTAACCTGTCCCGGATACGTCATCTCGTTTTGTATCTTCGTAGCAATCTCACCCGACAGCTTCTCTGTCTCGGCATCGTCCATCTTGTCTGCACCTACTATCACGCGGAGCTCACGACCAGCCTGAATTGCATAAGTCTTCGTCACACCGGGATAGCTCATTGCAATTGCCTCGAGATCATTGAGGCGCTTTATGTAAGCCTCAACTATCTCACGACGGGCACCAGGACGTGCTCCAGAGATGGCATCGCAAACCTGAACGATAGGAGCAAGCAACGTATTCATCTCCATCTCATCGTGGTGAGCACCAATGGCATTGCAGATGTCTGGCTTCTCCTTAAACTTCTCGGCAATCTTTGCGCCATAAAGTGCGTGTGGGAGTTCGCTTTCCTCATCGGGCACCTTACCTATATCGTGCAATAGTCCTGCACGCTTTGCCTTCTTAGGATTGAGGCCAAGCTCAGAAGCCATCACAGCACAAAGGTTTGCTGTCTCACGAGCATGCTGGAGAAGATTCTGGCCATACGAAGAGCGATACTTCATCTTTCCGATTATTCTTATCAATTCTGGGTGCAAACCATGTACGCCTAGATCGATAGCCGTGCGCTTACCTGTCTCTATTATCTCGTTGTCGAGCTGTTTCTTAACCTTTGCCACAACCTCTTCAATACGTGCAGGATGGATTCTACCGTCAGCTACAAGCTGATGCAATGCCAAGCGACAAACCTCGCGACGAACAGGATCAAAGGCAGAGATAACGATAGCCTCTGGCGTATCATCAACAACGATTTCCACCCCTGCCGCAGCCTCAAGTGCTCTGATATTGCGACCTTCGCGCCCGATGATACGTCCCTTGACCTCATCGTTGTCAATATGGAAGACACTTACAGAATTTTCAATCGCAGTCTCAGTTGCCACACGCTGAATGGTCTGAATGACAATCTTCTTTGCCTGTGCATTGGCATTGATTTTTGCCTCATCCATAATCTCATTAATGTAACTTGCAGCATCGGTGCGAGCCTCATCCTTCAAACTTTCAACAAGTCGATTCTTTGCCTCTTCTGCACTTAAACCAGACAGTTCTTCAAGCTTTGCTCGCTCTTGACTCTGCATTTTCTCAAGTTCAACCTGACGAGCCTGCAAGAGTTTCTTTTCGTTATCTATGCGCTGCTGGCCAAGATCAATCTCCTGCTTTCTACGTCCTAATTCTTCCTGACGCTGATTCAAAGAGAGTTCACGCTGCTTGAGACGATTTTCGCCCTGCTGAATCTTCTGAGTGCGTTGTTGCACTTCTTTCTCAAGCTCGCTCTTTTTGTTGAGAAACTTCTCTTTCACTTCGAGTAGTTTCTTCTCTTTTATCACTTCTGCATCTTTCTCTGCAGCATTAATCATTTCGTTGTATTTCCCTTTTATTACATATCGGAAAATACCATATCCTGCAAGTGCTCCCAAAACGAGAGCCACTATGCCTACTATAGCCGTTATAATCATTTATGTTTTTATTTAAGATATTCTCTATTCTATCAACGAAAAACTACTTTTTGAGTGCCTCTTCGATTTCTGAATTAAGTTTACTGAGAATATCACTATACGGGGCTGTATCGTTACGTTTCGACTCCTTGCTCAATCTCACAGCGATATCAAGCAATGCAGCATACAATATCTCCTCGTCGCTTTTACCTCTGTCGGCGAGAACTTTATAATATGTATTAACCGTATCGTTAATGAGCTTGGCTGCCTTGCGATAGTCTTCCTCTTCATTTTGGAAAACCATCACCGACATTTCCGTGCCATGCAAGTGGAGACGTATTCTTAGTTTATTATTACTTTCAGGCATCGTGCGTTTATTCACTCAAAAGAGTTATACACTTGTTTACATCTCTGATGAGCTTCGACAAGCGTTTCTTAGCTGAGTCTAACTCACCGTCTGATATTTCTATCATTTTGGCCATCTTAAGGCTTTCGTAGTCAATATGAGCTTGCTGCAACTGAGACTCTAACTCTTTGATACGAGCATCGAGTGCCTCAATCTGAGAATTGAGGTCGGCATTTTGTTTCTGTACCGTCTGATACTGAAAAATCACTTGCCTGACACGGGTAGCAAATTGAGTTAAATTCTTCTCGTTAGCATCCATAATGACTATTTGGTTACAAAGTTACCTTAAAGTTATGATAAAACCAAAATAATTATTCAAAAAATGTTACTTTTTATCATCTTCGTCCTTCTTGCGCGGTTCTTTTTTGGCAAGCATAACGACTTGATATACAAACTCAGTAATCCACTTCTGCGAGAATCCGAGGCGTTTATCATATTGACGGATAGCCATCACAGTCTTCACCACTGCGGGATCTTTGTAGTCATTCTTATTAAAGATATCATTAACCGTCTTCTCTGTCATTGCATGGATTGCACCTTTGAAGAAAGAAGGCATGCGAAGCTTGAATTTCATCAAGTTGCCCATCAACATCATCAGGTCTTGTGTAAATCCTTGGAATTGAACCAAGTACACTTGGACATCCTGCAATTTGCGGCAATTCTTGTGAATGCTTTGATCTATCTCTTTGAAAAAACCATCGTCGGTTTTGTAGAACTCCTTCAACATCTTCCTACAACGAGTTTTCTCTCCTACTCCAAGTTTGTTGTTCACCGTCGGGACATGCAATGTCGACTTAAAGACACGCAGGTCTGGGAACAAAGCCAAGTTGTTGATTCCCAACTCAGAAGCAAGAGTAGATTGGAAATAAACTCTCACGAGAGTCATATAATCATCCATTCCACCAGCCTTGACAGCATCGGTCTTTTTACCAAATATTTTACTAAATATTCCCATTACTTTTAATATTTTTTCTTGATAAATAATATGTTATCACATTTTGTTAAATGCAAAGTTACGGCAAAATGGATAAAAAGCAAAGGAAAAAGTAATTATTTTTTGCTCTATTCTTTAACCTTTCAATAATTATTCGTAATTTTGTACGTTGATTTAATGGTGTAATGTATCTCATCATTTCGACACCACATAGTTTAGAATAATAAAAACTGCATAATATATGAAAGGTATTGTTTTAGCAGGAGGCTCCGGTACACGCCTCTACCCTATCACAAAAGGTATAAGTAAGCAGCTGATACCAATCTTCGACAAACCGATGATTTACTATCCGATATCGGTTCTCATGCTCGCTGGCATTCGCGATATTCTTATCATCTCCACTCCACACGACCTTCCTGGGTTCAAGCGTCTGTTAGGTGACGGAAGTGATTTGAACATCAGATTCGAATATGCAGAGCAACCAAGTCCCGACGGTCTGGCACAGGCATTTATCATTGGCGAGAAATTCATTGGTGACGACAGTGTCTGCTTGGTTCTTGGCGACAACATTTTCTACGGTGCAGGACTTACTGCTCTTCTTCAACAAAGTGTGAAGAATGCCGAGAACAATATTGCCACAGTATTCGGATACTATGTCAACGACCCCGAACGATATGGTGTGGCTGAATTCGACAAAGAAGGCAACTGCCTTAGCATAGAGGAGAAACCGGCAAACCCAAAGAGCAATTATGCTGTGGTAGGACTTTATTTCTACCCCAACTCCGTTGTGGAAATAGCAAAACATATAAAGCCAAGTGCACGTGGAGAACTTGAGATTACCACCGTTAACCAAGAGTATCTTGCCATGCAACAGCTGAAAGTGCTAACGCTTCAACGTGGCTTTGCCTGGCTCGATACCGGTACACACGACAGTCTGTCTGAAGCAAGCACATTTATTGAGGTAATAGAAAAAAGACAAGGACTGAAAGTTGCTTGTCTTGAGGAGATTGCACTCAAGAAGGGATGGATTACAAAAGAAGATGTCCTCAAACTGGCAAAGCCTATGATAAAAAACGGATATGGACAATACCTTGCCAAATTGGCTGAAGAGAAAGACTAATAACTAGAATAACGAAAATATTACAACAGAAAATAAAAACATTTGATATGAAAGAGAATAACGACCTCGAGCTTGAGATTTTGAATGAAAAAGATGAAAAATCATCTATCGACTTTCAAGCCATTTATACTGCTTTGGTATTAAATTGGAAGTGGTTCGTAATAACCCTTATCATCTCCCTTGGCTTGGCTGCAATATACCTTCGCTACACCACGCCAAAGTATCAGGCTCTTGCAAAGATGCGTATCAAACAAGACGATTCGCGGAATAGCCGCAGCATACTATATGGTAGTGCCACAAACCTGGGAATGGTAGCCAACACCGAAGGACTCGACAATGAGATGGAAATCCTAAAGTCGAGAACAATTGCCGAGCAAACTGTTCGCGACCTCGGATTATATGTCGTTTACAGGACAAAAGGAAGGGTTAAGGAGGTACAAGTATATAAGGACCAGCCTGTTGATGTAAATATCGACCAAGAACATCTCGACAAGCTTTCTGCACCCATTTCACTTGTCATCGGAAGAGATGGGAAGGGCTATAAAGTGACTGGTTCATACTATGCACATGGGAATAGTATCCCCTCAAAGATAGAGAAGACATTCTCTTCGCTGCCTGGCAAGATAAACACACGTGTAGGCACAATATCGCTTACCGCCAAAAAGGATAAGGAATTGCCAGATGGTTCAGTACTTAAGGCAACCATCTATTCTCCTGCAATGATTGCTGGTAAATACATTGGCTCACTTGGTGTTGGTCAGCTCACAAGAACGACATCCATTGCCCGTTTGACACTCGTCGACGAGATTCCACAACGTGCCATAGACTATCTGAGGCAGCTCACAGTAAGTTACAACCGTCAAGCTAATGAAGACAAAAACATTGTTGCCGTCCGCACAGAGGAATTCATCAATCGCAGAATCGACAAGATCAGTGCTGAACTTGGACAAACAGAAGGAACGCTTCAGGCATATAAGAAGCGCAATAATCTGGTAGAGCTTAAGATGAACGCAGGACAGTCGGTCGCAAATCAGGATGCTTATTCACAAAAACTTGCCGAGGCTAATGCCCAGTTGGCAATGTTTAACAGCGTGGATGATTATATCAACGATCCTACAAATCAGTATTCTACTCTGCCAAATGTAGGTCTTGCAGATCAATCAACGAATCAATTGATAGCGAAATATAACGAGGTGGCTCTCCAACGCCAACGCCTCTTGCGCACGGCAAGCGAGACTAACCCCGCCGTTACCCCACTGACAGCTCAACTCGACGAACTTAATGCTTCGATAAAAGGAGCTATGAGTCAGGCACGTAAGAGTTTGGAGATTCAGAGAAACAGCATCTCTTCGCAGTTTAACAAGTATTCTGGACAGATTTCAGCATCACCCGAACACGAAAGAATGTTCCAACAGTTAGGTCGTCAACAGGAAGTCATGTCGGGTCTCTACCTTATGATGCTTCAAAAGCGAGAGGAGAATTCTATTCAGTTGGCAGCAACTGCCGACAAGGGTATGTTGCTCGATCAGCCAGTGTCAATGGGCAAGGTTTCGCCACGTCCAAAAAGTGTAATGCTCATGGCATTGCTGTTGGGTCTTCTCATCCCCGCTTTGATTATCTTCCTTTCAAGGCTGCTCAGATATAAGATAGAGGGTCACGACGACGTAGCAAGGCTTACTAAGTTGCCAATTATTGCTGATGTGGCCGTAGCAAATGAGTCGGCAAAGACTAAAGCTGACATTGTTGTCCACGAGAATAAGAACAACCAAATGGAAGAGATATTCCGCAGCATGCGTACTAACCTGCAATTCACGATGAAGGAAGATGAGAAAGTGATTCTCTTTACATCAACTACATCGGGTGAAGGAAAGACATTCAATGCCGCGAACCTTGCCGTTAGTTTTGCCCTGCTTGAGAAGAAAGTCATCATTGTTGGTCTCGATATCCGCAAACCACGATTGGCAGAGTTGTTTGAAATAGATGACCATCATCACGGCATAACTCCACTCTTAACAAAGGATGACCCGACATGGGAGGAGATTGAAGGCGAAATTCTTCCTTCTGGCATAAACAACAATCTCGACTTGCTGCTTGCCGGTCCTATCCCTCCAAACCCTGCTGAGCTGATTGCACGTGATTCTCTTGACAAAGTAATGCAAAAACTGAAGGAGCATTACGACATCATCATCATCGACACTGCTCCTGTAGGCTTGGTAACCGACACCTTGCAAGCTGCTCGAATAGCCGATGCCACCATCTACGTATGCCGTGCCGACTATACTCCAAAGAATAGTTTCGCACTCGTGAACACTTTGGCTGCCGAAGAAAAAATGCCAAAAATCAGTATAATCATCAATGGCATTGACATGTCGAAGAAGAAGTATGGATACTACTATGGATACGGACGCTATGGCAAATATGGCCGCTATGGTAAATATGGAAAGAACAAATCGTATGGATACTACGGCTCGTACGGTAGCTATGGTTCGTATGCAAGCAGTGCCTATGCCGATAAAAACGATACATCTGTAAAGCGCTAAAAATGCTTTACAGATGTTCGGAATCTTTCAATCTGTTTAATCTTTAATCACACATCTCGTTTATGACAATTGCTGTTGATTTCGACGGGACAATAGTTACACACCGCTACCCTGACATCGGCGAAGAACTCCCTTTCGCAACCGAAACCCTCAAAATGCTCATTGCCGAGCATCACCGGCTCATACTATGGAGTGTTCGCGAAGGCCAACTGCTTGACGATGCGATTGAATGGTGCAGAGAAAGGGGCGTGGAGTTCTGGGCGGTAAACAAAGACTACCCTGAGGAGCGCGGCACGGAGAACAACAACCATTTCTCGCGCAAGTTGAAAGCAGACATATTCATCGATGATCGCAATATCGGAGGACTGCCCGACTGGGGACTGATATACCAGATGATACACAATGGCAAGTCATGGAAGGACGTTATGCGTGAGGCTTCCCGCTCGTCGTCAGCATATCAAGAGCCGCCAAAAAAGAAGCATTGGTGGAACTTCTAATGCTACAAACAAAGCATATATTTACATACATAACAGGATAAAAAACAACAATCCCCGAAGAGGAAACTTCCTTTTCGGGGATTGTATTTTTTACTGTTGTAAGTTATTGATTTTCTTTGTGTTATTAAAGAGCCTCTTTAACGGCAATAAATGGGCTCTTTAATGGCATTAGAAAGGCTCTTTAATCGCATTAACTCAATGCTTTACCAACGGTAGTATTATATAGTATGAAAAATGGCACATATAATTCATCTTTTCATACGATTAACATTCAATCTTATCGACTCCTTTATCTGCTTCGGAAGAAATGCCCTCATCTCTTTTGGAGCCAAGCGATAATACCGCCACAGATGAGCAATAGTAGCCTTTCCCGTCTCGAGCGAGTGCCTCCACCCTGCCACATGGCTTTTGCGGTTATACATACCGAAGTTGCCGCGGGCAATGATATCCTCGAAAATCAACTTTGTATATCTGCGATGGAAATCTGTCAATTCAAAAAGGAACTCCTCTTCATTCAAACCTAGCACATCAACCAAAATAGTTCCGAATGCACAATAGGCATCGTATAAATTCAACTTCTCTAAATGATGCCTCAACAAGTCTTTATCAATCTTGCTCGATTCATCGACAAATGAATGATGAAGCACCATTGCCCAATCGCTGAACTGCCGTAGGCTGACGCCCAATATGAGAAGATGATAGAACAGATGTACGAAGACATAGAGTACATTTAATGTCGGATTCAGCATCGACACTTCTTCGCCACCTATCACTGTCTTCTCACACGAGGAGAACCCCTCACGATAGATAGCCTCCCAATAGCGAGCGCCTTTGCTCCTATAAATATCCGTAAGTCGGCAATGCACCTCCAACTCAGTGCCACGAAACTCTACGGCGACATGCTTGCCTTGCCCAAATTCCGGCACGTCAACACCAAAGCGTGACATCATCACCTCCTTGAATATTGCAAAATGCTCTGTATTGAGATACATGTCTATGTCACCCGAGATACGTGTTTCAGGATTGGGATAATATTGAGCAATCGTCTGCCCCTTGACAATGGCATAATCTATCTTGGCATCGTTCATTGCTTTGGCCAACTCTGCCACCCACGAATTCATATCATCGTTTTTCTGCTTGATATCATTCATGGTGGTGTATAAATCAGCCACATCATACTTCCCAAGCTTGACGTCATTCGACATAAGTACCGAGCCGACTAGTCCCGAGACAGTCTGCTCCGCGGCAAGATTCATCAGACTCCTGTATTGCTCAGATGTCAAAAACAAACCGGGCTTCGGCTTCTTCTGCCAAAGCTCGGACTTAATAAACTGACAGAGTATGTCTTTTGTCGTTATCAATTGTCTAACTGTGAATAACGCGAGTTGTTGGGAATATACTCAGGAACAATCTCCTTCATTTTCTCAACAATCTTCACATCGTCATAGCTTTCAGCGACAGCCTTGAGTTCTTCGATAGCCTCTTTTGCCTTATCGTAATCGTATTCCCTCACTTTGGCAATGCGAATCTTCTTGTTGAATGAAGGCAACGTGTCTTCCGTACTCGACAGTACTTCCTCGAACAGCTTCTCACCCGGACGAAGCCCTGTATATTTTATCTCCACATTATACGCCCCGCTCAACGAAATCATTTGCTTTGCAAGATCGGCAATCCTCACCGGCTTGCCCATATCGAACACGAATATCTCTCCTCCGTTTCCATGAACGCCAGCTTCGAGTACTAGTCGGCAAGCCTCAGGGATGAGCATGAAGTAACGTATCACATCGGGGTCGGTAACAGTAATCGGGCCGCCTGCCTTTATCTGCTTCTCAAACAGGGGGATAACCGAACCGTTTGAGCCAAGAACATTACCGAAACGCGTAGTTACAAACTGCGTCACACCTTCAATTTTGCCATCTTTTATTGCCTTGTCGAGACTTTGCACATAAATCTCGCAGATGCGCTTCGAGCATCCCATCACGTTAGTAGGATTGACGGCTTTGTCGGTTGAAATCATCACAAACTTCTTCACACCGTACTTCACGCTCAAGTCAGCAATCACTTGCGTACCATAAACATTGTTCTGGATGCTTTCACTCGGGTTGTCCTCCATCATCGGAACATGTTTATATGCCGCGGCATGGAAGACATAATCAGGGAGGAACGTGTTGAAAATCGACTCCATACGGCTCTTGTTGCTGATTGAAGTCACCACCGTCTGAGTATTTATCTCAGGATAATCATCGCGCAACATCAATCGGATATCGTGTTGGGGCGTTTCCGCTTGGTCAATCAACATCAGTTTGGCAGGCTTAAGAGATGAGATTTGTTTTACTAGTTCTGAGCCAATACTTCCAGCAGAACCAGTAATCAGGATCTTCTTTCCTGCAATCATCTCACCGATTTTCTCCATATCTACCTCAATTTCGTCGCGTGGAAGCAGGTCGTCGATATTCACTTCCTTCAGCATCGATGAGTCTACATCTTCACCAGGTTTCCACTCCGATGCCTGTGGCATCATCAGTATTCCCACATGTGCTTCAGCTAGAATCGTCTGCAATTTCTGATCATTGCGGAAGTCATCGTTGCGATTCGGCGATACAAGAATCTTCTGAATCCTCTCCGATTTCAATATATGCGGAAGTTCATCGGTCTGATATACCTTTTCACCCATTAGTCTTTTGTTCTTGTATCTGCTACCATGCGATATGAACCCTTTGAACAAATACTTTGCCGGGCGCTGCGTTCTTATGTCTTTTGCTAGTCCTACTCCACCATCAAGCACTCCGTAAATGAGTATCCGAGGAACTGAGTTACTTACCGAAACGGCTTCGTAGACACTCTTCACCAGTACACGCATAGTCCATAGTGCCAAAACCGAAATAATGTAAATCGAGAAAATATGACGAGACTTCAGAGGCACGAATACAAATTGATCTCTCCAGAAAACAATGGGATAATGAATCAGCCAAACCATAAAGCATGCCAATGCCATAGCATATGCCACACGTTTCAAATCGACAAATGAGGAATACCTTATTATACCTGAATATGTATGGAACACTCTGAAGGCTATGACATTAAATACCATGTAGAGTAACAACGTTCTGCTAACAGGCAATATATTCCCTAACGTCTGCTGACCTCTGAAGAACAGCCAGAACACAAACAAACCAGATAGGAAACATAGTATGCAGTCAAGCAACAAGATGCACCAATATGGAAGCGATCTCTTGTCGAAATACCACTTCAATTTATCCAACATTTTCATGCTCAATGAATTTTTCCAGTATTATAACGAATAAATCTTAAAGAATATTGTTCTTAATTACGTCAACTATTCTTGCCACGTCTTCATCAGAAACCCATGGACCACTAGGTAAACACAGGCCACGCTTGAACAGACTCTCACTGACTCCATTCACGTATGCGACACTGCGAGGTGTAGTTCTGCATTCCACACATCGCCCATCGCCCATCTCGATACTCTCTACCTTGCACTCTCCTTTCGCATATACAGGTTGCACATGCATAGGCTTCCATAGCGGGCGCGCCTCAATGCCAGCCTTATCAAGAGCAATTCGCATAGCTTCTACATTCCTGTTAGGCTCACAGTTTGTATGCACACTTTCTGTGGCATGTACCACACCAGCAGCACCACCCACTGCACCATGCACTGCTTCGGCATAAGCCTCGTTATCGTTCTTCGTTCTCAAATCATCGTTCAACAAGATAGTCGAAAGCCAGAAGTTAGACTCCATTTCATCCAATTCGTCATGATACTCAATGCCTGCCACGTTAGCAAAAGCCTTCTTATACAACTTGGCAATATGACGATGATGTTTAACATGCTCATCAACAACTGTCATCTGTCCTCTACCAATACCGGCACAGATATTCGACATGCGATAGTTATACCCAACCTCCTCATGCTGATAGTATGGATAAGCCTCGCGTGCCTGAGTGGCAAAAAACATCACTCGCCTCCACATCTCTTCATTCGGACATATCAATGCGCCACCGCCTGAGGTGGTAATCATCTTATTTCCATTAAAAGAAAGAACACCATAATCACCAAATGTACCGCACACCTGACCTTTATATCTTGAACCGAAACCTTCAGCTGCATCCTCTACTACAGGGATACCGTAGCGATTGGCTATCTCCATGATCTCATCAATCTTTGCCGGCATGCCATAAAGATAAACCGGCACGATAGCCGCGGGTTTCTTACCAGTTTTCTCAATGCGATCCTTTATAGCCAACTCCATCAACTCTGGATCCATATTCCACGTATCCTTCTCAGAATCGACAAGAACAGGCGTAGCACCGCAATATGTTATTGGATGAGTAGATGCGCAAAAAGTAAAGCTCTGCACAATCACCTCGTCACCAGGTTTTACTCCCGCAGCAATCAAGCCCAAATGTACAGCAGAAGTACCCGAACATAGTGCAACCACTCGTTTTTCTTCTCCGACATACTCTTCAAGATCTTTCTCGAAGCCATTCACATTCGGTCCAAGAGGCACTACCCAATTGGTATCAAACGCCTCTTGTATGTATTTCATTTCATTGCCCGACATATGGGCAAGGCACAAATAAACTCTGTCTGCCATAGATAACTATTATTATTTATGTGCGACATCTTCGAAGTCGCAGTTGTTTTTATCCTTCCATCATCCGCAGGTTTACGCCTGCGGTTACCTATGTATGTCTTCTACGAAGACAATCTTATTAAGATATAATGATCATCCCCTATTCCAACGTCCTCGTAGAGGACACACTATAATAACCGCTGGTGAAACCTGCGGGAAACAATCTCAATATCAATCGCGACTTCGAAGATGTCGCACTAAAATCAGTCTTTAAGAAAAAACTGCTCATCTATATTCACATCATTCTCAGCTAGAAGCGCATGTATCTCCTCTTTGAAACCAACCTTTCTATGATGACTTTTTTGGTTCCTTATATAATCTTCAACTATATCCTTCTCTCGATTACTATAACTTAGAGCGCAATACGATTTTCCCCATCCTTCAAACATCGGAAAATGTTCTCGATTAGCTTTCAAAAAATTGTTTGTTGATATTTTTAGCATTCTGACAAAATCTGAAAGAGCTAATGACGGATGAAGTCCAACCAGCAAATGAATATGATCTGGCATGCCATTAATCCGATATAGCTTACACTCTTTAGCTATCACAAATCCCCAGATAGATTTATACAAGTCTGTTTCATATTCCTTAGAAATGACTGGCTTGCTATATTTGGGGCGCACAACAATATGATATATAGATGTCACGTATGCCATCTTTCAAATCAATTCTCCTCCGTACATCATCTTCCTACCTAACACTGTGCAGACAATCATCTGCACGTCTTTAAGGAACGAATAATTATGAAGGTAATATCTGTTTATTCTGACTTTATCTGGATAAATCACTCTATCGTTATACTCTTGCGGATTCTCTACCCTTGCAAGCAATTCTTCCTCGTTACGATATTTCAAACTTGCCGGTCCTGTAATACCCGGTTTCAGTCTAAGTATCTCTCTATCATCCCCTTCCAACCTGTCAGCATATCCTGGCACATCTGGTCTTGGACCAACAAAACTCATGTCTCCCTTAAGAACATTCCACAACTCAGGCAACTCATCTATTTTATATTTCCTCAGTTTAGCTCCCAATGGAGTTATTCTGCTCTCCCCCGCTACAGATACCGAACTTCCATTTTGACTTGCTGTCATGGTCCTGAACTTATACACTGTAAATAGTTTACCATACTGCCCTACTCGTTCCTGCTTAAAGATAACTGGTCCATCAGGCATCTTTCTCTTTAATAATAAAGATACAAAAATGAAAATCGGACTCAATAGTATCAGTCCAATAAAAGACATTATTCTATCAAAAAGAGATTTTAAAATCATTTGTATTCTACATAAAAATCACCGTTATCTAATTGTTTCAAAACATGAGCGTTTTGCGATTTCATTGAGGCAATGTTATTAGGTGAAATGGTTCCATACGATGGAATATTTATGTGAGCCGCAACATCTGACATTATTGATGATGTAAGTTTAGAAATCCCTTTATTTCTATACCTATAATCTACAATATATCCCCGGAAACACTTCCCAACAAAAAAGCATCGCATGAAGAAATATCCCACAATTAAACCCTCCTTCTCAACCACAAAAGCAACAAAAGACTTATTGAGTTGCAACTTTCTCAAGGACTTGTAGTCAAATGCATGTGGTTTAAAAAACTCAAAAGCACTTTCTGGCTGCTCATTGAAAAAACGCACCAAGTCTTCTAAATGACGTTCCCTCAACTGTTCTATATTATACTCGCCATTATATTTCTTGAGTATATCATCTATACCCTTCAAAGTGCGTCCATAACGAATACGGAATAAGAAAGAATTAATCTTCTCAATTACATCCCATATCCAGGTATACCGATCTCTCAAAATATGTGCTATCTTATATAGCATCTAGTATCTAATCGGTTTTAATCCAAACTCCTATACACATTCAACAATGCATTCCACACATCTTTTTGCTCATATCTAGATTCAACCAAAGGACGTGAGTTAATACCCATTTGAGCAACAGCATCTGGATTGTCAATCATCCATAGCATCTTATCATACAACGCCTCACCATTTCGTGTAGGAATAATGAATCCATTCTTTCCATCAATTATTATTTCATTACACCCATTTATATCTGTAACGATTGATGGCAAGCACATAGCACCGGCTTGAATTGGAACATTGGGAAATCCTTCACGATAACTTGGAAAAACAAGCGCATCTGAAGCCTTCAAATATGGACGTACATCATTTTGCCAACCGACAAAAACCACATTTTTGTTATCATGTAAGAATCTATCATCCTCAACATCAAGAGGATCCATATCAGACTCAAAACGCCCTACTAACAACAATTTCACATTTCGTCCCTCTAAACGTTTCATTGCATACACCAATTCATGCATTCCTTTGTCACGTACTATTCTGCCAATAAAAATAAAGACAAAATTATCTAGTCCAATTCCCAATTGTCTTCTTATCTCGTCTTTACTGTCTTTTATTACATCAGAGGAGAAGAAACTTGTGTCAATGCCGTTTATATTACCATGATGGAGCACGTTAGCCGGATTCTTGCAAATATTATCTTCTATCAAAACCTCCTTAACCCCATTTCCTTCTGGTATAACAACAGTGGCAAACACACATGATATCCGCTCCATCAATTTAAGCACCACTCGCATTATTCCTGTAGCACCTTGATATCGCAAGCCCGTTACCAAATATAAACGATTATGAATTCTTGCTGCCCATGCTGCAATCATTGACAAGAGACTCCCTTTCGGCGTATTTGCATGTACTATAAAAGGTTTCTCTCTGCAGAACAAACGATACAGAGCACAAAGTGATTTCAAGTCATTCCATAAAGAAATCTCTCTATGCATAGGGACATTCATCACTCTTATACCCTCTCGCTCACTAACCGCATTAAGCACACCTGTATTAGAGGCAACGCCAACTACTTCATAGAATTGATTCAAGAAATGAAGTTGTCCTTTGAGTAGTCTATCTAATGAGATATCCGCAGTTGTAATACGTAATACTTTTTTCTTATCCATTCGCTAACGATTGGTATACCCTATTATACCCCTCAATAGTTTTTGAAATATCATATTGCTTCGCGCGCTCATAGCAACGGGCAGCAATAAAATCGTAATACTCTTTATCGTTAGATAACCGCAGGATAATACTTGCTAGTTCGTCAGCATCTTCATGCTTAAATAATATACCAGCATCCTTAGTTATCTCACGAAGGCCATCAACATTACTTGCAACAAAAGGTTTCCCGACAGACATTCCCTCTAAATTTGATAATGACAATCCCTCCCAGTGCGATGACATAACAACAACATCCGAAGTCTTAAGGACATTGGCCACATCACTTCTCACCCCTAAGAATTTGACATTATCTTCCATATTTTGTTCGACAACCAACTTCTTCAATTCCTCCCTTCGCTCCCCATCACCAACAAGCCACAATTCAAATTTCTCCTGCGGTAGCTTTGCAATCGCCTTTATCAACGTGTCTTGGTCTTTCTGCTTTCGAAAAGCTGCAACCATAATTACTATAAACTTTCCATTAGACGACATCGTTGCTGGCTTTGAATCGTGATAATTCGCTATATCTATTCCGTTAAAAATGGTCTCAATATGGATACTATCTGGATATAGGTAGTTACGAAGATTCTCTTCCGCTTGATTAGAAATACAAATTACATCATTATATCTATGATACATCCACCTATCAAATACGACATACCATTTCCATTTTCGACGGCGATTGAAAGTGTTGTGCTCCGTCGTTAATATTTTTTTCTTACAAAAAACATTAGCTATAGCAGAGTACAATTGTGGAGAAGAGTTATGGGCATGAACGATATCATACCTCCGCATTATTCTTATTAATTTGAAAATGTACAACAGATTATAATATGACTGCCCAAACTTATATATATGACATGACGGACAGAGTGTTTCCAATCTGTCCATCAACATTGTCTGCTTTCCATTAAACAAGACAAGCCCCACTTCATGTCCCAAAGCATGTAGTCGCGGCAGCAAACTAACCACCAACGTCTCAGCCCCACCAGTTTCTAATGATGTAATTACATGAAGAATTTTCATACTCATGCAGATTTAGCAGATT
>CACZRN010000049.1 GCA_902783625.1 uncultured Prevotellaceae bacterium | reverse complement strand
CGTCAAGGCTATGCGAAAGATTTTCCGCGAGAAACTAAACAAGACCTTCCCCTTGCTTCATAACTACACCGTCAGCATACCACCGGGCGGAAAGACAGACGCTCTTGTGCAGACCGATATCACTTGGGCAGCAAAGCGCGGACCGCTGAAGACTCGCGGACTCGATGCAGACCAGACGAGCTCTGCAATAAAGGCAACTATGAAAATGCTCAATATGGTTGAGTTCTCGGATATAGAATGAATAGGATGAAAGACTATTTGATAAAAAACATATTGACATTTGTTCTTGTCATTGTGTCATTCTCTTGTCTTGGTCAGAACGCGGATACGCTCTCTGTCAGTCAGCAGGTAGATGAAGCGGTCGAGAGCATGCTTAAAAACGGCCAGGCTTGCCTGATGAACAACGAATGGTCGATGGCCCGCAAGCACTTTAGCGAGGCTCTCGAAAAGTCGCCCGGTAACCTGACGGCCTTGTTCTTCAGGGCTTTCGCCGATGAGCAGTTGGGGAAGTTCAATTTCGCACGTGCCGATTACGAACAGATATTGAAGGTTGTGCCGACACATTTCGAGACTCGCCTATGCTTGCTCCTGCTCAATCAGCGCGACAGCCATCTCACCGAAGCCTTCGACCAAGCCAACCAGCTCGTAGTGCTATATCCCGACAGTGCCTCGGTGTATTTCGCAAGGGCAGGGGTTGAGAAAGAAATGGAGATGTATGAACTGGCAGAGGGCGACTATCTCAAAGCTCTCGATATCGACAAGAATAACAACGACTATCTGCTCGCTTTGATGGAGACTCGTCTCCACATGGCGAAATTCGATTTAGCATACGCTGATTTGGAGGCGCTAATCAAAAGGGGATTAGCAAGGGCTTCTTTGCAAAACTATTTCGACATGTGCTCAAAACGAATAGTTCCCAAAAAGCAAAAGAGGGAATGAAAATAGAAAATACAGAAAAAATTGCATGCGAGAGTAATTATTTGTAAATTTGCAATCAGAAACTAAATAACAAATGCCTATGATAGCGAGAATATTGGTTGTTTTATTATGCTTCACGCTTTCGACATCGATGTTTGGTCAGCAAGATAATACGTATGTTGTAAAGAAGAAGGATACGGTATATGGCATTGCTAAGAAATACGGCGTCACAATCGACCAACTGACAGACGCTAACCCAGGACTTGATGCTGCCGGCACTCAACTGAAAAAGGGTATGACTATTGTCATTCCACCGTCAGATGGTTATACGATAATACCTGATGCGACCGCTAACACATCAACAACTACCCCAAATGTTATAAAGGTGGGAGTGATGCTTCCTCTACACGATAACGACGGTGACGGACGAAGGATGACGGAGTACTATCGTGGAATACTCATGGCTTGTGAGAGTCTAAAACGCGAGGGTGTCTCTATCGATATTAGAGCGTGGAATGTTGACATAAATGCAGACGTCAGAGTGAGTCTTCTCGATGATGAAGCAAAGAGAAGAGATTTGATATTCGGTCCTCTGTACACAAAGCAAGTGAGGACTCTTGCTGATTTCTGTCGGTCGAATGGAATAAAACTTGTCATTCCTTTCTCGATAAACGCAAACGACGTGGAGACTAATCCCAATGTCTTCCAAGTGTATCAATCTCCGACGCTGGTCAGTGAGCAGAGCGTAAGGGCATTTCTCGAAAGGAGCAAAGGGTGCCACGTAGTTATTGTAGATTGTAATGACTCAACATCGAAGAAAGGTGTCTTCACTAAAGAACTTAGGGCGCAACTCGATAAGAACTCAATAACATATAACCTTACGAACCTCACATCAACCGATGAACAATTCGCGAAGGCATTTGTCTTGGGCGTTGATAATATGGTCGTGTTGAATTCGCCTAAGAGCCTGTATATAAATAAGTTTGTAGAACGTATTGAAGTTCTGCGTTCTGTCAACCCCACGCTGTCTGTGTCGCTCTTTGGATACACTGAGTGGCTGATGTTCGCAAAGTCGCTGAAGAATATATTCCACAGATATAATGTCTATGTGCCCACGTCGTTCTATTATAATGACGCTTCTGAGCCTACATTACAACTGGGCCGCAAGTATAAGTTGTCGTTCGGAAGCGACATGATTTACGCTTTGCCGTACTTCGCACTGACGGGTTACGATCATGCTCAGTATTTCTTACGCGGAATGAAGAAATACGGCAACGAGTTTGTGGGAAGCAGCGAGCAGAAGGTTTACGACGCCCTTCAGACCCCGCTGGTGTTCAAGCGTGCATCGGAGGCAGGTGGAATGCAGAACACCGAGTTTATGCTTATACATTACACCAAAGAGGGTGGGATAGAGTCGATGAAATATTGAGTTTAATTCTTAAATATCTGTTGTTTTGAAGTTTAAAATATTTGTCATATTACTGTTCGCGCCATTAGTTTCTTTTGCCCAGATAGGTGAGCACAGAAACACATTGTCTGTCGGCGTGAATGGCGGATATTCTATGAGCAGGGTCGGCTTTTCTCCTAAAGTGACTCAGTCGATGCACGGCGGCATGGTGGGAGGATTGTCAGTGAGGTATATGTCTGAGAAGTATTTCAAGACGTATTGCTCAATTTATGGCGAGGTAAACCTGGTTCAAAGCGGTTGGAAAGAGAAAATAGTCGATATCGAGGAGAATAAGGTCATCAATCCAACGACCGGACTCCCAGAGGAGTACAGCCGCACGGTTACCTACATCGAGGTGCCTGTCTTCGCACAACTGGCGTGGGGAAAGGAAGAGCGCGGATGTAAATTCTTCGCTCAGGCGGGCCCAAAGGTGGGCTTCATACTCAGTGAGAAGACGACATCCAACTTCGACGTGGCCAATATGAACATCGACGACCGTGCCAACAAGGAGGTAACCCAATACGGCATGGTGGTGGAGAATAAGTTCGACTACGGTATTGCCGCAGGCTTGGGAATGGAATACTCCGTACCTCGAGTCGGGCACTTCATCGTGGAGGGCAGGTACAACTTCGGCTTGGGCAATCTGTTCGGCGATTCCAAACGCGACTATTTCTCAAAGTCGAACAACACTGGTTTTAATGTGAAAATCATTTACATGATGGATTTGAAGAAGTAACAAATAAACAAATAAAAAAACATTAAGAATTATGTTTGAAGGACAACCTAAAGGACTTTATGCGTTGGCATTGGCCAACACTGGTGAACGATTTGGCTATTACACGATGATAGCTGTTTTCGCACTTTTCTTACGCGCCAACTTCGGTCTCGATGCTGGATGGGCAGGCGAAATCTATGGCGACTTCCTCATGCTCGTCTATTTCTTGCCTATCCTTGGTGGTATCATGGCCGATAAGTTCGGATTTGGCAAGATGGTCACCATCGGTATCGCCATCATGTTTCTGGGCTATCTGCTGCTCTCCATCCCTCTCGGCGGCAAGGCTGTTGGTCTTGTAGCTATGCTCATCGCACTGGTACTCATCAGCTTCGGAACAGGACTGTTCAAGGGCAATCTACAGGTGATGGTAGGAAATCTCTACGACGACCCCCAGTATGCTGACAAGCGCGACGCGGGCTTCTCAATCTTCTACATGGCTATCAACATCGGCGCATTGTTTGCTCCTACTGCGGCCATCAAGATTTCGGAGTTCGCCAAGAACTCACTGGGCTACACCGCACCAGGCGAGGCTTATCACTTCGCCTTTGCTGTGGCGTGTGCCTCGCTCATCCTCTCTATCGCCATCTACTACGCCTTCCGCGGCACCTTCCGCCACACCGAAGGAGGCAAGAAGACCGCTGCTGACAAGGTGGCGGCCGTGGCACCAGAGCCCGAGCTCACCAAGGAAGAGACCAAGCAGCGAATTGTGGCTCTATGCCTCGTCTTCGCGGTGGTGATATTCTTCTGGATGGCGTTCCACCAGAATGGTCTCTCGCTGACGTATTTCGCCGATGAGTTCACCGAACATTCGGCATCAGGAGCCAACATCATGCCGTTCGACGTTATCAATCTCGTGATGATAATCTTCATGGTTTATGCCGGCTTCTCTTTCTTCCAGAGCAAGAAGCAGAACGTGAAAGCCATCTCGGCCATCGTCTTCCTCGCCGCCCTCGGAGTGCTCTACTATAAGTACTATCAGGCAACAGGCTCTATCGACATCTCTGCTCCTATCTTCCAGCAGTTCAACCCATTCTATGTCGTAGCCCTCACACCGGTATCGATGGCTATCTTCTCGTCGCTGGCAAAGAAGGGCAAGGAACCCTCTGCACCGCGAAAGATTGCTTATGGGATGCTCGTCGCAGCATCTGCATTCCTCGTCATGATGGTAGCATCGCAGGGGCTGAATACACCCAATGAGCAGGCTGCGCTCGTAGAGGCAGGAGCCGAGGCACCACTTGTGTCGCCATATTGGCTCATCTCTACCTATCTCATCCTCACTTTCGGCGAGCTGCTTCTCTCGCCAATGGGTATCTCTTTTGTCTCAAAGGTAGCGCCTCCAAAATACAAAGGCCTAATGATGGGCGGATGGTTCGGCGCAACCGCCATCGGTAACAAGCTCGTCAGCGTCGGAGGTTATCTCTGGGGCGACCTGCCCTTATGGGTTGTTTGGGGCGTGTTCATTGTGCTCTGCCTGCTCTCAGCCCTCTTCATGTTCGCCATGATGAAGCGCCTCGAGAAGGTGGCGAGATAGTTATTTAAAATAAAAGAATAGCCCTGTGCAGGGCTATTCTTTTATTTTATCGTTTACTCGCAGGACAATGATTGCTTATCCTCGGCAAGAGTAATCGTTATGGTGTCGCCAGGCGATTTTCTGGCTTCGATGATTATCTGGCTTACGGGGTCTTCAATTAGTGTCTGAAGGGCACGCTTCAGCGGTCGGGCTCCAAACTGGATGTCGTAACCTTTCTGCGCGATGAAGTCTCTTGCCGTATCGTCGATGTTGAGGGTATATCCCAACTCTCCGATACGCTCACAGAGCTCTTCAAGTTCGATGTCAACAATTTTCCGTATTGCATCAGAAGAGAGTTGGTCGAAGGTGATAATCTCGTCGAGGCGGTTAAGGAATTCGGGCGCAAACTGACGTTGAAGGGCTTTCTGAACAATTTGCCTTGCTTTTATACGATCGTCGTCGCTAAGCGAATCGCTCAGGCTTCCGGCATTGAATCCCACGCCTCTGCCAAATTCCTTCAACTGACGTGTGCCGGCATTTGACGTCATAATGATTATTGTATTGCGGAAATCAATGTGCCGTCCGTTGCCATCGGTGAGTCGCCCTTCGTCGAGCACTTGTAGAAGCATGTTAAACACTGCGGGGTGGGCCTTCTCGATTTCATCGAGCAATACAATAGAGTAGGGATGTCTGCGCACCTGCTCAGTGAGCTGTCCGCCTTCTTCGTATCCCACATATCCTGGAGGTGCTCCGATGAGTCGTGAGGTGTTGAACGATTCGGTGTATTCGCTCATGTCGATGCGAATAAGTGCATCGTCGGTAGAGAACAGCCTTTGCGCAAGTCGCTTGGCAAGATACGTCTTACCCACACCTGTGGGCCCGAGGAACATGAAGACTCCTACGGGGCGATTGGGATTGCGAAGTCCGATACGGTTGCGGCGAATAGCCCTGACAAGTGTATCGACAGCATTATCCTGAGCAATGACGCTCTGTTTCAGTTCTGAGTCGAGGTGTTTCAGTCGCAACGTTTCAGTGGTGTTTAATTCTCCAACAGGAATACCAGTTGAAAGTGAGATAACAGCAGCCACATCATCGGCAGAGATTACGGGGCGGTTGTCGTTGTCGCCTTCTTGCCATTGTTTATTCAACTTGTCAAGTTCGCTTTCGAGCTGAAGCTGCCTGTCACGAAAACTTGCCGCGAGTTCAAAATTTTGATTGCGAACCGCATCCTGTTTCTTCTCCTTCACAAAGGCAATTGCCTTCTCCTTTTCGGCTATCGACGGCGGCATTACAGCATTCGCAAGACGCATGTGCGCGCCAGTCTCGTCAAGGGCGTCGATTGCTTTGTCGGGGAATTGGCGGTCGCCTATATAACGCCCAGTGAGCTTCACACATGCTTCGATTGCCTCGTTGCTGTATGTCACTCGGTGATGACTCTCGTAGCGGTCTTTAATGTTGCGCAATATCTGTAGCGTTTCCTCTTCTGTTGTGGGGTTTACGACAATCTTCTGGAATCTGCGTTCAAGAGCACCGTCTTTCTCAATACTGTTGCGATACTCGTCGAGTGTAGTGGCACCGATACATTGAATCTTTCCTCTCGACAATGCAGGTTTCATTATATTCGCAGCGTCCATACTTCCAGGTGCGCTACCAGCACCGACGATAGTGTGTATCTCGTCGATAAATATAATGATGTCGGGGTTCTGTTCCAACTCACGGATAAGTGCCTGAATCCTTTCCTCGAATTGCCCACGATATTTTGTACCTGCGACAATACCGGTAAGGTCAAGACTGACAATCCTCTTGCCAAAGAGAACCGGCGATGTCTTATGGGCGGCAATCAACTGAGCCAATCCCTCAACGATGGCACTCTTGCCCACACCAGGCTCGCCGATGAGAACAGGGTTGTTCTTCTTTCTGCGACAGAGTATCTCTGTCAGTCGCTGAATCTCTTTCTCTCTGCCAACGACAGGGTCAAGTTTCCCCTCTAAAGCAGCTTGGGTGAGATCAGTCGAGAACTTGTCGGTCACCGGTGTCTTCCCACCGCCTTTAGTCGCTGTTGCGGCACTTGTCTTCTGTGAACCGTTTGCTCTGTTGTCAGAAGGTGGAATATCGTCAGCATCCTCATCGTCGTGAATAAAGTAGCTGTCGTTTGCCGTAGCAGTCTTTTGCATTATGGCGTCGAGTGTTTCCTTATATGTCATATTGTTCTCTTCTAATATGTCTTTTGCTAAATTACCTGATTGATCATGCATAATGGCAAGCAGGAGGTGATAAACCTCCACCGTTTCCGACTTCATCAGACGAGCCTCAAGAACAGCAAGCTTTAAAATGTTATTAGCCTTATCATTCAAGAATATCTCGTTTATGGGAGTAGCCGGCTTCGACAAATCGACGTTCATCTTCTCCTCAATATCTTTCTTCAGAGTATTGCAATCGATATTGTGCTTAGCGAACAATTCTTCAGTGGTATTGTCGTTGCCACGCAGTATTGCAAGCAACATGTGCTCAGGGGCTATCAACTGGCTTGAGAGTCGTGACGCCTCTTCTCTGCAGAAAGCTAATATCTCTGATATCTTTTGTGAAAACTGATTCATTTGTTGTCCTGTGAATAATTAATATATCTTATTTACCATCAAACATCGTGCCAATTATTGTTCCTCTGTCTTTTTCAGCCTCTGTCGGATGCCATTTGCCATTCGCTTTATCTGTGCCAATCGTTGCTGAGAGTCGTTCGAAGCGTATTTCTCGTAATAAGCCTGAGCACTTTGCAGCATGTCGTATGCCGATTCTTGGTTTGACATGTTTAAATAGCAGAAGGCAAGTCGATAAAAAGCTTGTCCCTTTTCATTATTGTAACAGACATTCAGGAATCGCTCATACGCAGGAATCGCCTGCTCGTATTGTTCAAGCAAGAAATGACTCTCTCCGCAACAATTGTAATACACCGCCTGCTCATGTGGCGCAAACACCGACAATGTGTCAATGAGCGGATCGAGATAAAAGCACGCTTTTTTGTAGTCGTATTCATAATACTGACACACTCCGATGTAAGCTTTATATCTGATATCAAGTTCATACTCCTTGTCGAGACGCTCGAAAATGAGTAGCGACTCATGATACTTTCCGCTTTGGAAGTATTCAATCGCCATCCCCAACCGTTCACGAGCCGTTATCTGGGCGTTACAGGCTTGATATGTTGAAGATAAGAGTACGATAATTGATAACAATCGGCTTTTCATCATTTTATTCAGTATAAAAATCAATCACTCGTTTAATAGCACGACGGCACACAGGACAGAAATCGGGATTTGTGTTTGTGCGCATCCTGCAATCCTTTGCTGGGCGATAGACACCTTTCAAACTATATCCAGCCTTTTCATATACTCCAACACCATTTGCCGGTGTGAAACTCTCGGGAGTGGGGAGTGGAGTGTTGTCGTCGAGCATATCTTTCCACTTGCTGTTGAAATCGTTGAGCGTGGTGATGTTCTGTTCCCATGGCTCTACATCAAGCGGATACATACCCAGTTGTTCGTATTCGTAAGCATATTCATCGGCAAGTCCGGCGAAACTGTGTCCGAATTCGTGAACGACAACAGGCCTAAACATCTTATGGTCGGTCATAGAGAGGTTGTACGAGTTGAGTATTCCTCCGCCGCCATACTCGGCAGTGTTCACAAGAATGATAATGTGCTCATAAGGTATTCCTGCCAGCACATCGTGAAGACGTTTTAGACTCAACGTTGTCAGATAGCGATTGCTGTAAAATGTATCAAAATGCGAGTTCAGTGGAGTGTTTTTCCAAACGCCCTTACATGGGTCGCTCGTCCCACTGTCTTCCGAAACAGGTTTTACCGCCACCACATTGAATTTCGACTTTTCCGATGCGAAAGGTTCATGAGCAAACATTGCATCATTTGCCTTGCGTACATCCGACAGAAACTTTCCCATCTCCTTTGCTGTGTATCCCTCGGCAACGTATGCGATGTTAATGCAATTGTCAGCATCTGCTGCTTTCATCACCGTCTCATATGGCGTCTTCCGTTTCTCTCCGATATGACGAATCAAAATGTCTGTGGGCACAACACGATGGGTAAACGATGCAATCCTCTCACGGCGACTGTTATATAGTTCAACACTCACGACAACCGTGTCCTTCGGCATAGGCACAAGGTACACATTCTCAAAACTCTTACTTGTCGTCTTAGCCTCGTCGTAGTTAATCCATTCCTGAAACAGGGTAGAGAAACTGTTTCTGTAGATCATCGTACCATCCTTTGCTCTTACCGTGATTTGCCCATTACCTTCCATTGGAACGTCGGCTAATCTCTTGCGCTTGCCGTACCACCCAGGCGATGTGCACAACTCATCAAGCGCAATATGTTGCTCAACATTGTTACCTGCGAAGTTGTAATCAATGCGCAGTGTGTTGTCGGTGAAATAATCATCGAAATCCTGACACCATGCCTTGTCGGCAAAACAAAGCGATGCAATAACAATCACAAACAATATTCTTTTCATATTTAATTAAACTATGTCTTTTCACCTTTCACAAACGTTTTCACATATTCCCTTTCCCAATCATCGACATGATACATATTGTCGTCGAACTTCAGGATGTCTATGTCGAGCGTAATGATCCCTTTTGCCCGTTTGCTCTTTCTGTTACCAAGTCGTCGCTCACATCTCTTTGTCAAAACTAGCAACTTATCATACTCCAAATCCGTAGTCCCCGACATGATGCCATTCGTAAACATTGGCGACACTATTCCTACGGGTTTTGTCAGCATACAACCGCTCCAACGGATGACCTTTACTACCTCTGTCACTTCTGCCACAGCGTGCTCAATAATCTCACTGCCATTGGTAACATTAGAGCCAAATGCAAGCAATACATAATGTTTCATCGCTGCGAAGTTACGGCAAAATAACAAAATAACAAAATAACAGGTTAACAAATTAACAAAATAACAGATTAACAAATTAACGATTTCAAGATTTACCATCCCCCTTGGGGGATTACAGGGGGACTCCAAATTATCAAAAACATAGCCCGTTAATTTGTTAATCCGTCAATCTGTTAATCCGTCAATTAATTCTCACCACTCTGATTCCTATTTGCGAGGGATGACGCTGCATATACTGATAAAGCGTCATAGGCTCAACGACGACCTTTTTATGTATCGATGATGCATTCATCAGATGAAGCGTTCCTTTTTGCCACACTGCCAGACCGATATGCGACGTGTCAAGGCCAGGTTTGTTCGTTACAATAACTATTATGTCGCCGTTATGTATAAGTGTTTTCAGTGCCGGGTTGTTGAGATTGCGTTGGGGGATATAGTGTTGAATGCGCCCTGTGAGTGCTTTTTCCGTAGCCTTAATCTTCTGGGTGATTTCTGAATTACCGTTCATCATTGGGTAGAGAGCGGGGTGGGTTGTCATAAACGAGATGTTGAGCTGCTGACTACCGTTAAAATGTTTATACACATTGTGGCATTCGTTGGCAATGCCCTGTTTTTCAGCATTGTCTATCCACGATGTGAAATAATGAAGACGATTCTCATAGGCAATAACTCCTCCGTTGTATCTGATTCTTCGCAGATTCGACTTGAAGCCGTCGAAGCTGCAACTTCCTGCTTTTATGGTAAGATAAATGGCGAGTACATTTTCTACAAATGTGGTGCAGTCGAGTTGTCGAAGATTAATGACAAGTTGTTCAGTGGGGTTTACTTCAAGCGTTTTCCCTACATATGGAATACCTAACATTTGCTTGCCAATTGCAACAATAATACTTTCTGTGTTGCAAGTGTTTTTTATGCTGCTGCCATCAAAAGTGTGTGTCACATTGTAAATGATTTCAGCAACACGAGTACTGTCATCAGTCGCTGTGACCGACTGCGAATGGGCAGAACTTACTGCAAACAATACAAAAGCAACAATATGTATTAATCTAAATAGCATTTTCTCAATGTGTTAAAAACTCATTAGGAAGAAATACGTTTTCTATCTTAAAGTTTCCCTAGGATTCTGTCCATTACCCAGTTGACAGGAGTGGCACTCACACTTTTGCATCGGCACAGCCCAAAGCCCTGCAAGTCTTCTATAACTGCCTTGATTATCGGTAGTTGCACATACGGCGGGTTCTCTATTGAAATACGTGTAGTACCTTCGCTTGTGGTAAGTTCGATAGGATCGTAATTGTACACAGAAAAAGATAGTGTCCCTTGCTGCCCTACAACAGTTATTCTGTCCTCCCTTGAACTCTGATGCGCCACAAAGCACCATGAGCCACTTCCAGGCATCCCGTTTTCGAAACGGAAACTTGCGCTCACCGTGTCTTCGGCAGAATATAGTCCGGCACGATTTGCCTTATATCCATGAGCATGGGTTATGACGCCGAATATCTCCTGAATAATGTCGAGCTGATGAGGTGCCAAATCATAGAAATAGCCACCGCCAGATATGTCGGGTTGTAATCGCCAAGGTAGCTCTTTCACTGTGTTATGGTCAAGTTCGCGTGGCGGTACAGAGAAACGAATCTGCACATTAAGGCAGCGGCCGATGACACCACTGTCGACAATCTCCTTCACTTTCTGGAAGTATGGCAAATAACGTCGGTAATATGCGACGAAACATGGAACCCCAGTCTCTTCGCTTACCCTGTTTATGCGGGCACAGTCGTCGTAACTGGCGGCAAGTGGTTTCTCCACATAAACTGGTTTGCCAGCTTTCATTGCCATAATGGCAAATGTGGCATGACTCGAGGGTGGAGTGGCAATATATATAGCATTGATGTCTGGGTCGTCAATCAGCTGTCCAGCATCGGTGTACCATTTCTTTATCCCTCTCTCCTGAGCATACGTCCTTGCTTTATCGGCATTACGACTCATGACGGCTTCGACATGAGAGCCCTCAACCATATTGAATGCCGGTCCCGATTTCTTCTCGGTAACCTCGCCGCATCCTATAAATCCCCAACTGATAAGTTTCATATATAGTGTAGAGTTGATAGTGTAGAGTGTAGAGTTGACTACGTCGAACTTTTCACTTTATGTCGTTTCTCTCCATGAAGTTTGGCTGCGCCTCGGCATAGAGTAAACTCTCTGCACTCAGCTTGCACAAACTTTTCACTTTTCACTTTTCGTTTTCTTTTTGCCCCTCCACGTCTCAATAAGTCTTCGTGCTATACTCATCTCATCGGGCAGGGTAGGGAGATTGTCTCGTGAGAACCATCCCCCGTCGGCTATCTCATCGTGTTGAAGTCTTATTTCACCACTCTTGTATCTTGCGAAGAAACCCACCATCAATCCACAAGGGAATGGCCAAGGCTGAGAGGCATAGTATCTGATGTCGTCAATCTCAATGCTTGTCTCCTCTGCCACCTCACGTATGACAGCCTCTTCAAGAGTCTCACCCGTCTCCACAAATCCTGCCACAAGCCCATAGAAGTTACGCTTGAAGTTATTCGCCCTAACAAGCAGAGCCTCATTACCTTTCTCAATTAATACAATAATAGCAGTCGATAACAACGGCCACACCTCGTTACCACATTTCTCGCAACACTTCGATATCTCGGTATGCATTCTCATCCCGCCGCCACAAATGCCACAATAGCGGTTGTTACGACTCCAATACACCAGTTCGTAGCATTTACCCGCCTTTGCGTACAAATCATGGTCGAGTTTGTAATACGCCTGTCGCAGGTTGCACATCTCATACTCGTCATCGTTTCGAGGGTAGTCGGTTTCGAAAGCCACCATCTCCCCACCGTCTGTCGAGAGTGTTATCGCCTCCACGTCAGGCACCATTCCTGCCGGGGGGACGCCGCCCATTGGGATATCATAACCCCCGTCGCCATTTTTGTGCAACATGATGTCGCCCTTATGGAAAATGAAAAATAGTGTCATAGTCAATACCGTTGTTCGGATTTCGTTTTTTGGGGGAAGGGGTTCTCATGTTACCTGTTGAACAATAACTTCCTATCGCGCTCTATAGCGGGTTTTGTCCATTCCTCTGGCACGAATCTCCAGTTATTGTGCGCCACGGGGTTCATCGTGCCGACTTGCTTTATCTTCTCCATAAGGTAATAGCGTTGGTCGCGCTCACTTTTCCATATGATGCGCTTTTCTATCTCTTCCTTCGACAGTCCTGCGCCTTTTGTCAGCAGCTCCCCGCCACCGTTGCCACGATAGCTGTTCATCACCACCTTATACCATTTGTCTTTCTCAAACTTCTCGCCGTTGCTCATACCGAGGATGTTCACCTTCTCACCGTCGGGCTTTGTCACGTCAACCTCATAGTCGATTCCCACGGCACTGTCGAAGTTGAAAGTCATATTCTTGAATCCCGTGCGCTGGTTATCGTTCACCGTGCGAGTGTCGAGCATCATGATATGGTCGTCAGGCGATTTCATGGTGTTTACCCACAGATCGTAGCTCATCTCCAAATGCTTGCGTATCTCCTCGCCAGTCATTCGAAGCACATAGATGCGGTTTTCGAATCTATAGAGATTAAACAAGTCACTAACCCTGATGTCGCCTTTCTTTATCCTTGCGTTGAACATCAGCGGGGCATTCAGCGAGATATCGGCTTCTGTCTTCTCCAGCTGCAGGTCGTGGATGATATCGACGAAAGCACAGCTGCCGAAGAAGCTGTCACGCGAATACAAGTCGTTCTCCATCTTGCCGATCACCTGTTCTGTGAACGCCTTCACCTCGGCAATGTCGTCCTTGAACATCTCCATATACTCGCTGTCAATGGCAGTCTTGTTGATATCCACCAATTCGCCTGTCACCTTCTTGGAGAGTATCTTCGCCTTACCGCCACGCCGCGTCTTCACCTTCATCTCGATAGTAGCCACGGCAAGGCATCGGGCGGCATTTGCGGGATTGAGGCATACCACACGGTCGCCGTTCACATTCGTTACCTCACCGGCGAAGGTATTGTGGTCGTGACCAAACAACACCAAGTCGAATCCCGCCACTTCTTTCGCCACTCTCAGCGATGCATCCTCCTCGTAGTCGTCGGTAGTGATACCCCCTTCACGTCCCGAGTGCAGCAAGCCTATCACTATGTCGGCTCTCTCCGTCTCTCTGACATGTCTCACCCATTTGCGTGCCGCTGCCGTCATCTCGTCGAAACGCATCCCGCGCCACAGGTCTTCATTCAGCCAATTGGGAATGGCGGGGGTAATCATCCCGATGACAGCAATCCTCACGCCGTCGCGCTCGATGATAGCATAAGGCTCCACGTACTGCTCTCCCGTCTGCCTGTCGATGATATTCGCGCCGAGGACAGGGCAGTGTGTCTCGCCGATCCATTTGTCGTACACCTCATGCCCCGTCTCCACGTCGTGGTTGCCCATCGTCTGCGCGTCGTAGCCCATGGCATTTGTCACCTTGGCAACGATGTTCATCTTGTCGGTAGCGATGTAATTGTAGTAATAGCACACCGGTTGGCCTTGTAATATGTCGCCGTTGTCGAGCAGAATGACATTCTTGCCATATATACTGCGCAACTCTTTTATATATGTCTGCGCCCTTGCCAGTGAGCCGTTCACATCCCGCCGATTGATGAAGTCGTAAGGGAAGAAACTGCCGTGGACATCACTCGTCTCCACCACCTTCAGCGTAACGGTCTTCTCCCTTGCACCCACCGCCACGGCAACAGCCACCGCCAGACACAACAATATGGTTATCTTCTTCATCATGATGTTTTCGTTTATATTGCAAAGTTACAAATATATTGGGAAACAAAAAACATATAAACCACTTTTTATTACAACAATTGTTGACATTTGTTTTGCATGTGCGACTTTTTCGTGCACTTCATAATGTTGAAAGATTGCTCCAGATGCATCATTAAAGAGGCTTTTATGCGCGGGAAAAGAGGCTCTTATGTTAAAGATAATGGGCTTTTATCTTTGACAAAAGGGCTCGTTTGCTTTGTTAATTAAATGAAAAGGTGATTTACCGGCGAGAGGTGAAAGAAGTTTTTGTTAATTTGTTAATCCGTTATTTTGTTATTTTGTTATTTTGCCGTACCTTCGCAGACAAGTTTAAGCATCGATTATGATTGTTGTGAAATTTAGCGGCGTCGCTCTGTCATCTTCTGAAAGCGTCGGTCGCATTTGCGAGATAGTGAAGCACCATAGCCAGAACGAGAGTGTTGTGGTTGTGGTTAGTGCTGCCAGTGGTATTACCGACAGGCTGATAGCTGCTGCCCGTCAGGCTTTGGATAGGGGAAAATGGTCTGACACATGGCAGTTAATGCGCGACGAACACATGGCACTCGCCGAGAGTGTGGTGCCGAAGGATGTGCTGGGGCAGGTGAAGGTCGACATAAGCGATATGTTCGGACAGCTGCATAGTATTTTTCTTGGTGTAGAGTATGTCGGTGATTTGAGTCGCAAGACACTCGATACTGTTGTCAGCTACGGCGAACGGCTGAGCGCATGCATTGTGGCTCGCTGCATACAGGATGCGGTGCTGATGGACTCGCGAAGGTTTATCATCACCGAGCATGTGAATGGCAGGAACCAACTCGACAGCGAGACGTCGTACAGACTGGTGCGCGAGGCGATGGCAGGATGCTCTGCCACATGTGTGGTGCCAGGCTTTATCAGTTCAGACAAGACCACCGGCGAGACGACAAACCTCGGTCGTGGCGGTGCCGACTACACGGCATCGGTCATCGCAGCGGCTCTCGATGCCAACGTACTTGAGATATGGACCGACGTTGACGGATTCACCACTGCCGACCAGCAGATAATAGAGAATGCATATACCATCCCGAGCCTGAGTTATGTGGAGGCGATGGAGATGTCGAACTTCGGGGCGAAAGTGATCTATCCGCCTGCTATCTATCCGGTATGTGTGAAGGATATTCCTATACGTGTGAGGAATATATTCAATATCAGCAACGAGGGCAGCGTAGTTAAGCGCGACGTGCCACCCGACAACAAACCTATCAAGGGTATCTCGAGCATATCGGGCACCACTCTCATCACCGTGGCAGGACTGTCGATGGTGGGCGTAGAGGGCGTGAATCGCAGGATATTCACCACACTTGCCGAGAGAGGTATCTCGGTGTTCATGGTGGCGCAGGCCTCGTCGGAGAACTCAACGAGCATCGGCGTGAGCGACAAAGATGCTGATATGGCTGTCGAGGTGCTGAACAACGAATACCGTGAGGAGATAGCCACTGGGGCTATGTTCCCCGCACAGGCGCAGAAGAATCTTGCCACGATAGCCATCGTGGGTGAGAACATGCGAAACGTGCCTGGTATTGCAGGGAAGCTTTTCGGCACTCTCGGACGTTCGGGTGTGAGTATAATAGCATGCGCACAGGGTGCAGCGGAGACGAATATATCGGTTGTCATTGAAAGCAAATACCTGAGCAAGGCAGTGGGAGTGATTCACGACTCGTTCTTCCTGAGTGAATATAAGGTGGTGAATGTCTTCATCTGCGGCGTTGGCACGGTGGGTGGAAAACTCATTGAACAGATACTTGCACAGCGTGATACGCTAAAAGAGCAAAACCGGCTGCTGATGAATGTGGTGGGGGTGGCTAATTCGCGTCATGCACTTTTCAATGCCGACGGAATACCCAGAGAGACACTCGAGCGACTGCCAGAGGCTCTCGACGATGCACCTAATGCCACACCGACGGCTATCTGTCGAGACATAATAGCCATGAACATGTACAACAGCGTGTTTGTCGACTGCACAGCCAGCGGACAAGTGGCAGAGATATATCAGCGCCTTATCGACAACAACGTGTCGGTGGTGACGGCAAACAAGATTTTCGCTTCAGGGCCTTACGATGACTATGTGGCACTGAAGCAGTCGGCAACCATGCGGGGAGTGAAATTCCTCTACGAGACAAATGTGGGGGCTGGACTGCCTGTGATAGGTACCATCGACGATTTGGTGAACTCGGGCGACAAGATACTGCAGATAGAGGCAGTGCTCAGCGGTACGTTGAATTTCATCTTCAGCAATGTGGCGCGTGGTATGTTGTTCTCAGAAGCAGTGAAGCGTGCACACGATGAGGGATACAGCGAGCCCGATCCCCGCATTGATTTGTCGTGCGGTGATGTGGTGAGAAAGATTGTAATCCTTGCACGTGAATGCGGATACCGGCTCGAGCAAGATGAGGTTGAGGTGGAGCCGTTGTTGCCGAATACGATATTCGACGGCAGCATCGAGAACTTCTGGAGCAATATCACGATGCTCGATGATGATTTCTCGAAAAGAAGCCGTGAGTTGCAAGCTGAAGGCAAACGTCTTCAAGTGGTGGCGACGGTTGTGAATGGCAAAGCGAAAGTGTCGTTGCAGACAATTGCGGAGAGCCATCCATTCAGTTCGCTTGTCGGAAGTGGCAACGCTATACTGCTTACCACAGAACGCTATAGGCATTTCCCGATGTTGATACAAGGATACGGTGCCGGTGCTGATGTCACAGCGGCTGGAGTGTTTGCAAATATCATGTCGGTCGCTAACATTTGACATTATTGTCAAAAAATCGTGACAATCTCTTGTTTCTTTACTCTTTTTTAGTTAACTTCGCAGACGACAAGCAAGAATGACCTACGTAGAATTGCCCGACGACAGAAAACGCCGCTTGAGTTTCTATCTTGCAATGGAGGAATATGTGGCGCGGAGGATGGACGGCCGCGACTGGTTCTTCATGTGGAGAGTGCCCCCAACGGTTATTTTCGGAAGGAATCAAGTCATCGAGAACGAGGTCAATATCGAGTATTGCAGACAGCACGGTATAGAGATGTACCGAAGGAAAAGCGGTGGCGGATGTGTGTATTCCGACATGAATAATGTGATGTTCTCGTATGTCACCGCCGACGGAAATGTCAATATGACGTTCAACAAGTATATGAACATCATATGTTTGATGCTCATGAGAATGGGTGTTGACGCTACATCGTCAGGTCGCAACGATATACTTATCGACGGCCGGAAGGTGTCGGGAAACGCATTCTACCGTTGCGCAGGGCGAAGCATTGTGCATGGTACCATGCTTTTCGATACCGATATGGACAACATGACGGCAGCTATTACTCCCACTCGGGAGAAGCTCGAGAGCAAAGGTGTCGATAGTGTGAGGAGTCGAATTGCCCTGCTGAAAGACTACACGGGGATGACAATCGACGAGTTCATGCTACATGCCCGTACCTCGATGTGCAGCGACTGCGTAGTGCTGACAGAAGAACAGGTGGCAGAGATAGAGGAAATAGAACTCGAATACATCTCGGAGAAGTTCATCTACGGTAACAATCCACGTGCCACAAAGATTATCAGAAAGCATATTGATGGAGTGGGCAACTTCGAGATACGCTTGGAGACAAAGGGAGGAGTGATAAAAGACATAAACATCTTGGGCGACTATTTCCTGTTGGGTGATATCGAAGGCGAGGTGCTCAAGCCTCTGCGTGGCATAAGCTACAATAGCGAAAGCATAGAGCATGCACTGAGCAAAATGGGCGGAGAGGTGATAAAAGGGCTCGATAAGATGAGCTTAATAGGCTTGTTAGTCGAAGATAACCCTTCGTTATGCAACACATAAAGAACTCTTTAATCTTAAACATATAATGGAAAAGAAAACATGTCTGTATGAAAAGCACATAGCGCTAGGCGCTTTGATGCAACCGTTCGGCGGATTTATCATGCCGATTCAATATTCATCGATAATCGACGAACACAACGCTGTTAGGCAACACTGCGGGGTGTTTGACGTCAGTCACATGGGCGAAGTGAGGGTGACTGGTGCCGATGCCGAGAAATATGTGAATCATATTTTCACTAACGACATTAAGGATGCACCTCTCGGGAAGATATACTATGGTATGATGCTTTATCCCAATGGCGGAACAGTGGACGACCTGCTGGTGTACAAGATGGGCAAAAATGATTTCTTCATCGTTATCAACGCCGCTAATATCGACAAAGATGTGGCTTGGATGATGGAAAATGCTGAAGGATACGACGTCAACATCGATCATCAAAGCGACTATTACGGACAGCTTGCTGTACAAGGTCCCGAGGCAGAGGATGTGTGCGAGGAGGTACTCGGGATTGAATGCCGCGAACTCGTTTTCTATACTGCCAAGACGATCAATATAGGTGACGAGACAATTATTGTAAGTCGTACTGGATATACTGGCGAAGATGGATTCGAGATTTATGGCTCGCACAAGTATATTGCCGACTGCTGGGACAAGCTTATTGCAAGCGGACGTTGCAAACCATGCGGACTTGGTTGCCGCGACACATTGCGTTTTGAGGTCGGTCTTCCATTGTATGGTGACGAACTGAGCGCTGAGATTTCGCCGATTATGGCAGGACTCGGATTCTTCTGTAAGCTCGACAAGGAAGAGTTTGTTGGTAAAGACGCGCTTGTAAAGCAAAAGGAAGAGGGCGTGAGCAAGAAACTCGTTGGATTAGAGTTGCGCGACAGAGCCATCCCACGTCATGGGTATGCTGTTATCAAAGACGGTAAAGAGATTGGCGAGGTGACAACAGGATATCATTGCCTGTCGGTTGACAAGAGTGTTGCAATGGCTCTCGTCGATGCTGAATACTCAAAGCTTGACACCGAAGTGGAGATTCAGATACGCAAGAAGACATTCCCTGCTGTAGTAGTAAAGAAGAAATTCTACGACAAGCACTATAAAAAATAGCATTTACATTTTAGTTAAGTATATTATCAATTTTCATTTTATAGAATTATGCCAAAATTTGAAGAAGGACTCTTTTACAGTGAGTCACATGAGTTTGTCAGAGTCGAAGGCGACTTTGGCTATGTAGGTATTACTGACTTTGCTCAGCATGCACTCGGAAATGTTGTATATGTCGACATGCCCGAAGTTGACGATGAAGTCGAAGCCGGTGAGGAATTTGGAGCTGTTGAAAGCGTAAAAGCTGCAAGCGACCTTAATTCACCTGTGTCGGGAGTAGTCGTAGAGGTAAACGAAGCCTTGGAAGATGATCCCGAGTTGCTTAACAAAGACGCTTTCGCCAACTGGATTATCAAAGTGTCGCTTTCTGACAAGAGCGAACTCGACAATCTGATGGATGCAAAAGCCTACGAGGAGTTCTGTGCTAACGAATAGAGAATTAAACCAGATTCCAACAAAGAATCTGGTTTTTCAAATTTTATAATTATGAACTATAAGTATTTTCCCCATACCGAGGAGGATATTAAGCAGATGCTCTCTGCTTCAGGCATGACAACGCTCGATGATCTCTATGCCGATATTCCCGAGGCTATCCGTTTCCGCAAGGAATATAACCTACCGGAGGCTTTGAGCGAAATAGAGATTAGAAAACTTTTCAACGAGATCGCCAGCTCTGCCCAAAATGCTTCTCTTACTGTGTTTGCAGGTGCCGGCATCTATGACCATTATGCACCTGCAGTCATCCAAAGTATTATTCAGCGTTCTGAATTTCTTACCAGCTACACTCCATATCAGGCTGAAATATCACAAGGCACTTTGCACTACATATTTGAGTATCAGTCGATGATGGCAGAACTCACAGGCATGGATATCTCCAACGCTTCGATGTATGATGGAGCTACTGCCACAGCAGAGGCTGTGCTCATGGCATTTGCCAATGCGAAGAAGGCAGACAAGGTGTTGGTAAGTAAGACTGTTGATCCGAAAGTGAGACGAGTAATCGACACCTATGCCAAGTATCATGGGGTGATTGTTGAGAAAATAGAAGAGTGTGACGGTATCACCGACAAGGCTGACATGCAGGAAAAACTTAATGCTGGTGGCGTTGCAGGTGTTGTGGTACAAGCGCCAAACTACTATGGCATAATTGAGGATTTTACAGGTTTTGCCGATGACATACATGAGCAGAAAGCATTGTTTATTATAAATAGCATTGCTGCTGACCTCGCAGTTATAAAGACTCCAGCGGAGTGGGGTGCTGACATTGCTGTCGGCGATGGACAGAGCCTCGGTATCCCTATGTCGTTTGGTGGTCCTGGCGTGGGATATATGTGCTGCACTGAAAAGCTAATACGTAAGATGCCAGGTCGCATCGTAGGTATGACTCGTGACAACCGTGAGCAGCGTGCATTTGTTTTGACACTTCAGGCACGAGAGCAACATATCCGCAGGCAAAAAGCTACATCGAATATCTGCTCAAATCAGAGTTTGATGGCATTATATGTGACTATTTACCTATCTCTTATGGGTAAACAAGGTTTGCGCGATGCTGCTGAGCTTTCATATAGTGGTGCTCACTATCTTTGTGAGCAGCTCTCGAATTTAGACTGTTTCAAGTTGAAGTACGAGAAACCATTCTTCAATGAATTTTGCATGACTTACGATGGTGATGTCGATGCATTACAAGCTGAATGTGCTGAGAATGGATTCATGGCAGGGGTTAAGGTTGATGAACATACTATTATGTTTGCCGTTACCGAGCAGCGTACAAAAGAAGAGATTGACGAGTTTGTTGATTTAATTAAGCAAATAGAGGAGGACGCCGCATGAATAATCGATTATATGGAAATCTGATCTTCGAATTGTCAAAAGAAGGCAGGAAGGGTTATTCACTTCCGAAAAACAATTACGGCAAATCGTTTGAGGAACTGCCCGAACAGTTAAAGCGTGGAAAAGCGGCTGAACTTCCCGAGTGCGACGAACTGACAGTTGTGCGTCATTACACAAATCTTAGTCATAACAATTTTGGCGTTAACGATGGATTCTATCCACTCGGTTCATGCACAATGAAGTATAACCCAGTTATCAATGAGGAGATAGCTGCCATGAATGCATTCGCATCATTGCATCCTCTTCAACCCGTTGAAACGTGCCAGCATGCTCTTGAAATTTACTATCAGTTGCAGTCAATGCTTTCTGAACTTACTGGCCTCAGCGAGTTCACACTCAATCCTTGTGCAGGTGCCCATGGCGAATTGACAGGACTGATGGTGATTCGTGCATATCACAACAGTCGTGGTGATGAAAAACGTACGAAGGTTATCATCCCAGACTCTGCACATGGCACTAACCCCGCATCTGCTGCAGTATGCGGTCTGGAAGTTGTCGAGGTGAAGAGTCTTGATGACGGCACTGTCGATGTTGAGGATTTAAAGACGAAACTCGGTGACGATGTGGCATGTATGATGATGACTAATCCAAACACTCTTGGCATCTTCGAACATGCAATACCAGAGATCACTCGTCTCGTACACGATTGTGGTGCGCTTATGTATTACGACGGCGCAAATCTCAACCCGATGCTTGGAGCATGCCGTCCGGGTGATATGGGGTTTGATGTGATGCATATCAATCTTCACAAGACATTCTCCACACCTCATGGTGGAGGCGGACCAGGAAGCGGACCTGTTGGTGTCGTTGAGAAATTGAAGCCTTATCTGCCAACACCTCGTGTCGTCAACTGCGGAGATTATTTCGAGGTGGTCACTGGTGACCATGAGAAGAGTCTTGGTTCGATAGGTGCCTTCTTTGGTAATTTTGGAGTAATGATAAAAGCTCTGGTGTATATCCTTTCGCTTGGACGCGAGAATGTGAAGATGGTCGGTCCTCTTGCTACATTGAATGCAACTTATATCAAAGAACGTCTGAAAGATGATTATCTACTTCCGATAGAAGGTTTGACGAAGCATGAGTTTGTATTTGACGGACTAAAGGACAAATCGACTGAAGTTACAACGATGGATGTAGCCAAGCGATTGCTGGATTATGGCTATCATGCACCGACAATCTACTTCCCATTGCTTTTCCATGAGAGCCTTATGATAGAACCGACAGAAAATGAATCGAAAGAAACTATCGACGGTTTTATCGACGTAATGAAGAAGATTGCTGAAGAAGCCCGCACACAACCGGAGTTGGTAAAGACTGCACCTCACACTACACCAATAGGACGTGTGGACGATGTGTTGGCGGCAAAGCATCCGATTACCACCTATCGGCAGATGATTAACGATTTGGCTTAGTTTTAATTCATTTCTTATTACAAAAGAATAATGACTGACATAATAATCATTGGTAGTGGTCCTGGAGGATATCGTGCTGCGGAGTATGCTGCAAAGAAAGGTAAACAGGTTGTTGTTGTCGAAGAGGGCAACGTTGGAGGTACTTGTTTGAATTGCGGATGTATCCCAACGAAGGCCCTTTGTCATCATGCCGAGATAATAGAATCACTAAAGAAGGATGGATCTGGCTTGAAAAACATTGCGTTCGATATAGATTTCGAATCCATAATGGAGAGGAAAAACCTGATTGTGTCGCAACTTCGCACTGGTGTAGAAACTTTACTTGACCAGCCAGGTATTACGTTTGTGAAAGGACACGCCACACTTAAGGATGCAAATACTGTTGTGGTTGACGGCAAAGAATATACTGCGCAGAATATCATCATTGCCACTGGTTCCACATCGAAGATGTTGCCAATAGAAGGAATAACGTCGGATAGGGTAGTGACTTCTACTGAGCTTCTCAACATTGAGAGTATTCCAAAACGTCTATGTATCGTAGGTGCAGGGGTTATTGGAATGGAATTCGCATCAATTTTTACAGCACTTGGCTCTGAGGTAACTATGGTTGAATTCTTAAAAGAATGTCTTCCTGCTATTGACAGCGACATAGCAAAGCGACTCAGAAAGAGTATGGAGAAACAAGGTGTTACATTCTATATGCAATCTGCTGTTAAGTGCATAAATGATGGGCAGGTAGTCTTCGATCGCAAGGGAAAGGAAACTTCTGTAGAAGCTGATGTTATCTTGATGGCCACTGGACGCAAACCAAACACCGAAGGTCTTAATCTCGAAGGCGTAGGCATTAACGTTGACAGGGGAGCAATAGTCGTCAATGACAATATGGAGACATCTTTGCCTGGAGTATATGCTATCGGCGATGTTAACGGAAGGCAAATGCTTGCACATGCTGCAACATTCCAAGGCTTTAGAGCAGTTAACCATATCCTCGGGTGTAAGGATGATATACGTCTCGAAATCATGCCGGCAGCTGTCTTTACTACACCGCAGGTGGCTTCTGTAGGAATCACAGAAGATGAATGCGAAAGTAAAGGTATTGAATACAACTTGCACCGCGCTTACTATCGTGCCAATGGTAAGGCTCTCGCCATAAATGCGACAGAAGGACTAGTTAAAATCATAACAGACAATTCTGATCACATTATTGGTTGTCATGTTATTGGGGCGCATGCTGCAGATATTGTGCAGGAAGTGGCGTCACTGATGGTTCATGGTGCAAAACGTAGTGAGTTGGCAAGCATTGTTCACATTCATCCTACACTCTCTGAGGTGTTACATGATGCAGCAATGTCATAAGGATTATTCATTCCTTGTTTAAATAAAAAGACCAGGTCGTATAACCTGGTCTTTTTATTTGAATGCCTGTAATACATGTGTTAGGATGAACTTATCCAATAAGTTTCGCACTTCTCTTGATGAACTCATCCAACGCTGCACCACGTAGCATGCCATTCTGCAAGAGAGCAAGATCAAGTATCTGGCGAACAATATCATTGCCCTTTGCATAATCGGCAATAATCTGTCTGCGCTTAGCCTTTTCATCGTCGATTGCCTTCTCAGTATTCAACTTGTCATCTTTTTCTTCCTGAGTAATCTCCTCTGGCTTCTTGTCTTTCTGTTGCTGTTTGATAGCTGCCAGACGTGCCTCCTGACCTTTTATCTCACTCAGCACCGGAGCAAGTGCCTCCTTCGTATTCTCGTTGCAATTGTCGAGCACATCTTTCACAAGTCGGTGATTGCTATTGAGAACTACACTATACATGTCAGGCATTTGCGCATAGAATCCCATTCCACTTTGATATCTGCTCATGTCTTTCATACGGCGCATGTACTCGCTCTGAGTAATAACGGCAGGAGCTGAATCATCACCAAGTGATTGTACTTCGACATTGAACTCTACCTTATCCATCTTTGGCAGTTGCGAGCGGAACACCTCTGTCAGTGTGTCCTTCTCTTGGTCGTTCAAGTCAACTTTCTTATCGTCAGACTTAACAATCAGTCGCTCCGTTACATCAGAATCAACTCTTACAAAACGAGTCTTTTCCCACTTCTGCTCAAGCATTGATGCCATCGGGGTATCTAATTGTCCGTCGAAGAGCAAGACACTATATCCTTTTGCCTTTGCCGACTCGATATATGAGTACTCATTTTCTGACGAATTGGCATAAAGATACACAAGAGTGCCATCTTTGTCAGTTTGATTCTCTTTAATGAGTGTCTTATATTCATCGAAAGTGAAATACTTGCCATCAACATCTTTCACAAGTGCAAAGTCTTTTGCACGATCATAGAAGTCGTCTTGCGAAAGCATACCGTAATGGATGAATATCTTCAGGTCGTCCCACTTCTCTTCATATTCCTTCCTGTTCTCTTTAAATATAGAGTTCAGTCTGTCAGCAACCTTCTTCGTAATATATGTTGAAATCTTCTTCACATTAGCATCACTCTGTAGATACGAGCGGCTCACGTTCAATGGGATGTCTGGAGAATCTATCACACCATGAAGCAATGTGAGGAACTCTGGCACAATGCCTTCCACCTGATCGGTCACGAATACCTGATTGCAATACAACTGTATCTTGTTCTTTTGCAAATCAACACTGCTTTGTATGCGTGGGAAGTAGAGTATTCCGGTCAAGTTGAAAGGATAATCCACATTCAAATGTATCCAGAACAATGGCTCATCTTGCATGGGGTAGAGCGTGCGGTAGAACGACTTATAGTCTTCATCCTTCAGCGTGCTCGGCGCTTTAGTCCACAACGGTTCAATATCATTGATTATGTTGTCATCGTCTGTGTCTTGCATCTTGCCGTCTTTCCATTCCTGACGCTTTCCGAACGCAATCTTTACGCTCATGAACTTGCAATACTTCGACAACAGGCTTTGAATTCTGTTTTTCTCTAGATATTCTTTGAAGTCGTCGCCTATGTGCAGAACGATATCCGTACCGCGATCTTCTTTATCAGCATCATCTAACGTAAACTCAGGACTTCCGTCGCACGACCATTTAACGGCTTGTGCACCTTCCTGGTAGCTCTTCGTTATTATCTCCACCTTGTCGGAAACCATGAAAGCAGAGTAGAATCCAAGTCCGAAGTGCCCTATGATGTTACCTGCATTATCCTTGTATTTCTCAAGAAAATCATTAACACCCGAGAATGCAATCTGGTTGATATACTTATCGATTTCTTCGGCAGTCATACCAATACCGCGGTCGCTTATCGTCAATGTTTTTTTCTTCTCATCAAGAGCAACATGAATTGTCAAATCACCCAATTCACCTTTGAAATCACCGCGCTCAGCCAGCGTGCGAAGCTTTTGAGTGGCATCGACGGCATTAGATATCATCTCGCGAAGGAAAATCTCATTGTCGGAATATAGAAACTTCTTGATAACTGGGAAAATATTCTCAGTGGTTACGCCAATGTTACCTTTTTTCATAACTGTTTCGTTGTTTATAAATTAATATTCTATGCTGAATATTACAAAAAACGTGCCAATAGTGGCGTTTTCAAGAAATAACACAAAAAAAGACCCGACATTGTGTCAGGTCTTCTGCTTTTCAGTGACTCCCGAGGGATTCAAACCCGCAACCTTCTGATCCGTAGTCAGATGCTCTATTCAGTTGAGCTAGGGAGCCAATCTCTTAAATGCGGTTGCAAAGGTATGAGTTTTTTTTCTAACCGCCAAATTTTTTCCTATCTTTTTTTGAGCGGTAAACGGGGCTCGAACCCGCGACCCTCAGCTTGGGAAGCTGATGCTCTGCCAACTGAGCTACTACCGCATACCTTTGGGAAAGAGCCGATAGGGGGACTCGAACCCCCGACCCACGCATTACGAATGCGTTGCTCTACCAACTGAGCCATATCGGCATTCCGTGAATTCAGCATGCAAAGGTAATTCGTTTTTTTCGAACTGCCAAAAATATTTATGCAATTTGATGAAAAAAGATTTCGCGAAAACGTTTTGAACTACACACACCTTATTATATAATAAATAGAGGCACATGTCCAGGCTCCTCATTCTTCATATTTTATTAAAAGGCCTCTTATGTCGCATTAAAGCATTGGTTATGTCGAACATAACCAATGGGTAAGCTGAACATAAGAGCCTCTTTATTGGAAGCAACCAGCTACTCATTGTGAGCATAGCCGATGAGCCTGTCGCTTCGGTCGGTGCGAGAGCGGTAATAAACAAGCACCTGATACTGATTTTGTGTCTGATAGAAATTTCCCTCAGTAGGCACAAACGATGTCTTGCCATTCTCGTCAACCATCAGGTATTGATACGAATAGTAGCCTTGCTTCAGCTTCACTATCGCCTCATATTGTGCCGTCTCTTCATTGTACGTCATAAGATGTTTAGGCTTGAACGGGCACGATGTCCACATGCCATTTATGTAAATGTCGCCTCGCTGGGGTGGGCATTTGAGAGTGAAATGCACATACACGTATTCGGTAGAAATGTCATTCTCAATATTGTCGGTGTTTCTTACTACAAAAGCACCGTTGGCATCCTCGTCGTAAACATAGTTATTCCGCGGTTCGTCTGCCCAGACAAAGGCATGATATTGCTCGCCGTCCCATCCCATATCCTCGATACCCATGTTAGAATGGTTCACGTCGAGAATCTCAAACTTCCTGTATTCGTTTCCACCATCAAAGATAAGCGGGCGTGAGTGTGTCCACATAAGCCCGTCACGGGTAACCATTGTGGGCTTGGGGTTCCACACTGCATTATCCCAACGATAGTTCTGAAGCACCACGGTTTTTATCTGTTCTTCGTGATTTGTAACCGAAAGGGAAGGGTAGTTGACTTCCATCTCAATCTGCTGATGGCGTCCGCGAATGTCGTAATCGGTGTTTGTGGTAATTTCAAAATGAATACCAGCCAAATTCTCAACCACCATGAAACAAACCTTCAGTACAGGTTTCTCATCATCATTCTCATCATAGATAGTCACCATGTAGTTGCCACTCATCTTCAGTCGGCATTTCTCGTTTGGAATCTCGAGTCTGTAATGGGTGTAGTCGTCAACAGTATTCACCGATTCCTCATACTCATCGATGGTGTTCCCATTGTAAAAGCCTGCAATATAATCGCTTGTGAAGAGCCCATCCGACACTTCCCAGTTAGCTTCGCAATGTTTTATTTCGTATGTATAGCGATGGTACTCGTGGGTCATATCGTCGAAAGTGATGACAATGGGCACCATTTGATTGAGTTGCGTTATCGGTGGTGCGAGCCAATTACCGCCGGCAGTAACCTGTACTGATGCGATATTCGGACTCAATATCTCGTTGCATTGCGCATTGCAAACGTATGCAAACGTCAGCGATAGTATGAAGGATAGTATTTTCTTCATGCAAACAATCAGAATTCTACAGTTATTCGGGCATTGATCTGTCTGCCGGTCAGATAGTTAGGCACAGCATACTGCTGGTTGGTGACATCAGTGATCCAGTAGTAGGAGTTCACATTATTAATTCCCAAGAGGTTAAGTCCGTCAACACCAAGCCATATATTCTTTGGTGCGTTCTTACGGTGACGGTCGTCATTGTTAAGCAGACGGTAGCTCATACCGATATCGACACGCTTGTATGCGGGTGCCCTGAATGAGTTTCGTGTTAGTTCTCTATGCGGGGCAGAGAAGGGGAGACCATCGAAGTATGCCAGCTTAAGTGACATCTTCCAACGTGTGGTGCCTGGGAAGTAGTCCGTAAAGAAGAGGTTCACGCCAATTCTCTGGTCGGTAGGCAGAGGCATTTCAATGTCACCCATCTTCATCTTAGTGTTCATCCATGAGAAACTAATCCACGAATCGCTTCCTGGCACAAACTCACCGAAAAGTTTCAAGTCGACTCCCATTGCATGTCCTTTAGCCTCCACATCGCCATAATACACCACCTGAACATTGTTCACACTATATGGTGTCATGCGTCCGATTAGCTTATAATATGCCTCCGCGGTGAACTTAAACGGGCGGTTAGCCATGTTGAAGCGATATTCCATTCCGCCGATGAAGTGCAGCGAGCGTTGACTCTTGGCGTTTGAGTTCAGTCGTGCGATGGTCATTCCGTTAACAAATGTTGTATCGCGCAATTCTTTGTAGAATGGTGCCTGATAGTAAAGACCGGTTGCAAAGCGGAACGACATATTTTGATTGAAAGCGGGTATCACGCTAATCGACGCGCGTGGCGATACTATTGTCTCATGATTGAAATTCCAATGGCTCAACCTTACACCGTAGTTTATCGTAAAGAAAGTGCTGTCGTTGTGAGTCGAGAATTTCCAATTGTCTTGAATATAACTCTCTATACGATTAGCATTCAGTTCATTATCGGCTCGCAGAGAATAAATCATATTCAGGTCTTTGCCTGTATGAGGCACACTATAGCCAGCTGAGTCTCTCATCTCATATTCAACAGAGCGCTCTCTTATGTGCTCGCGCTTGAAAGTGACAGCTGTCTCCACATTGTGGTGACGAGTCTTATGGTTGAGCATTAGTTTCGCACTCCCAACGGTAGCATCAAGCTTATTACGCGTATGCTGGAAGAATGTTCCCACGCCAAGATTCTCCGATGTCTCCGTCTGCGTGAGCCAATACTGGCTTTGCAGATCGTATCGCTCTTGTTCGCGGGTCTTGAATGCCGACACGATAAGTTTAATGTTGGTGCCTTGGGTTATGTTACGCTTCACACTGAGCGAACCGAAGAATGTGCGGAATACATCTTTCTCCTCACCGTCGAAATACACTCTGAACGACTTCACATTCTCCATCGTACCGAATTTCGTCTCTCTGTCCTCAGGTTTAAAGTTGTAGTGATTGTCCGAAATGTTACCAATGAAGTCAATCTCCCAGCGCTTGTTGGGCATGTAGGAGAGGTATGTCTGGTAGTCGATAAACATTGGATCGTATTCGCCTTTTGTCTCAAGAGAACCAAGCAGATAACGTGTCGTTTTAAATCTGAATCCGTTCAGCCATGAGAATTTCTTGTTACCAAAACCAATAAAAGCACTTCCGCCAAGCAGGCTGGCGCTGATATTGGCATTGAATTTCTCGGCACGGCGGTAAGCAATATCGAGAGCCGACGACATCTTATCTCCATATTTCGCCTCGAAACCTCCTGTGGAGAAGCCTATCTTCTCTACCATGTCGGGGTTAATCACAGAGAGTCCTTCCTGCTGACCGTTTCTTACAAGGAACGGACGAAACACTTCCACATTATTTATATATACACTGTTCTCGTCGAAAGCACCACCTCTGACATTATATTGCGATGAAAGTTCACTATGAGTGGACACTCCGGCTTGTGTTTGAATCAACTCCTCAACAGCATTTCCCGTTGTGGAGGGCATCGACTTCAGCTGATCAGTTTTCAATTCTTGCGTCTGTCCGCTTTGTATTTTCTGCCCAGTCACATTTACCTCACTCAGTTCAGTGTCTTGCTCATAGAGTACTATCTGCAGCGTTTGCTTTCCCTTTGGTTTTCTGAGCACACGCTCTTTTGTCTTATAGCCGATCATCGAAAAGCGCACCACGACAGAGTCGGCGCTCATCAGTTCGAGCGAGAAGTCACCTCGCAGAGATGTAACCGTAGCTCTTCCTTGAGCCACACATGCCACACTGGCCATCTCAACAGCATTGCCATCATCGTCGGTGACGCGTCCAGTGAGCGTAAACGACTGCGCAAAGGCACCGATGAAGACGCCAAAGCAGAGGATATATAGTGAAAATAGTCTTTTCATACCTTATAATAACGCATTTTCCCCGCGGTTATTGTGCGAGACAAAACGAAATGATAAAAATAACTAATGGAAATGACATGGCTGTTTGCATAATCTCCGAAATAGGGCACGTGGAGGTATTTTAATGGGAAATGTGGCAATAGTAATAATGTTGCCAAAAATTTTGCTAGCAAAATTTTGATTAGGAAGCCTCTTTAATGGCATTAAAGTGCCTCTTTTCTTGAAATTTTGCTAGCAAAATTTCTTATATCCTATTTTTGCAAAGTGAAACAATGTGTTTATTGCCCTTAATAAGCCATGAATCTTGTTGCAATGCTGTTACCAATATATGTATAAAAGTAACAGTTTGTAACCATTATTATGTATATTTATACAGTACAAAGTGTTAAAATTAAGAAAAAAGTAAAATTTCTTTATTATTCTTTTGCGTATTCTAACAAATTGTTTTAATTTTGCAGAAAATTTTTACATTTTTGTATTTATTAATTTAATATTAACGTTATGAAGAAATTCTACACAACAGCATTGTTTGCCATTGTTTTCTCAGTGGTGGCATTTGCTCAGAATGCTCCGAAAGTGAGTGCTCTGAACCCAACTGTCAAAAGGATGCCTGCATCAAAGGTTGACGCATCCAAGATGATGACACGCGGAAGTAAGGAGGCATTCCATTTCCGCGCAGTTAAGAACAGCGCATGGGGAGCAAAGAAAGCTGAAGCCGAACAAACATCATGGGTTTGGGACTTCGAGGACGAAGCCCAGATTGAAGGCTGGACATTCATCGACAACGATGGTGACGGT
>CACZRN010000048.1 GCA_902783625.1 uncultured Prevotellaceae bacterium | reverse complement strand
TCGGTGCGACGCAGTATGTCGACATTCTGGCATCCGTTGCATCCGTCCCAGAACGCGTCGTCGTCGGTGAGCTCGGCAAATGTCACAGGCTTGTAGCCCAACTGTGTGTTCATGGTCATCACAGCAGCACCGCTTGTCAGCGAGAATATCTTCGCATTGGGCCATCTAGTGCGGGCAAGCGAGAAAGTGAGGTCCTTGATTTTCTTTGCTATGCCACGCCCGCGGAAGTCGGGATGAACAATCAGACCGCTCGTGGTGACATACTTCTTGTTTTCCCACGTCTCGATATAGCTGAATCCTGCAAAGCGGTCGCCACATAAGGCAATCACCGCTTTGGCCTGCACTATCTTGTTGAGCAGATACTCGTGTGTGCGCCGTGCGATACCAGTACCACGAACACTGGCGGCATCGCTGATGGTCTGAAGGATGGTATCGACGTATTTCTCGTGGCTCTCATCAGCCACAACAATTTTTATTTCTTCCACCTTATTTATATATTATAAATCTTGCCATGCCGTTTGCTGCCGGCTATTCAATCAGGATTGAGAATGTTGGAGAGACTCTTTACCGTGGTCTCCTTGTCGATTGCCTCGTCGAGGACAAGCAGTATTGTGTCGTCGCCGGCTATTGTGCCGAGGATGCCTGCAATGTTTGCCGAGTCGATATGATACGCTATGCTGCTTGCATAGCCTGGCTTGGTGCGTATGACGGCGATGTTCCCCGACACCTTTAGAGTAAGGAATCCCGTGCCGCTCATCATTTCGCTGATGGTCTGCTGTGTAGGTTTCCGTATGATGGTGCTACTCTCGGGTAACTTGTAGAGATAGCCGCCATCGACGGTGGGCGTTTTCGTTATCTTCATTTGCTTTATGTCGCGGCTCAGCGTGGCTTGCGTGACATGAATGCCAACATTACGCAACTCCTTCACCAGTTCGTCTTGATTGCGTATCTCCTTTTCTGAAATAATCTGTCGGATAATCTCCTGTCGCTTAGTTTTTGTCTTCATATGTGAATATTTATTCTTTTATACGCTTGCAAAATTACATATTTTTGCATATTCTACCAAATGTTTATACATTTTTTTGCCTATTTCTTTGTAAATAGTAGCTTTTTATGCAAAAACGACATGCATTTTTGTTATGTAAAACAGGTTGAGACATGCTTGCTGTCTGTTTCGGACAGTATAGCAGGATGGACTTTGTGAACATAAAAAACATATCTTGCAATGTTCCGTAATACCTTTTTTGTGCTCTGTTTCATATTAAAATAATGGTATTTAGTAGATTTTTTTGACAAAATGTAAAAATTTTCTTGTGTAAAAATGAAATCTTTACTATTTTTGCAGCTGATTTTGTCAAAATCCGCATAAAGCGGTAAGCCAAAAACCAGATTTTAAAGAAGAAAAAGTCATTCGTATGAAGAGTTTTAGGAGAACCCTAATGGTGCTTGTGCTTGCGAGTTTCACGTTCGTTGGATGGGCACAAGACGATGTAAGCAAAAAGTTTTCAATAACAACGCAGATGTTCCTCAGCGAGATGAGGGGCGACATCAAGATAGAGAGCCCCTCGCGTGTTAGAAAGGCTCCTGGCCAGATGACAGCTAAGGAAAGGCAGTTGGAGCGCATGCATAAGTATGATCGTTTCATCGCCGAACCCGACACGATAAAAGGCAAAGTGTATATATCTGCGTTTATCCGTCTTGATGACAATACCGACGTCAGCGAGCTTGAGGCCATGGGCGTAGAGGTGCAGTGCAAGTTTGATAATGGGCTTGTGACGGCAAATATCCCTGTCGATAAGATTGAGGAAATTGCTGGCATCACTAACGTGAAACGCATCAGTGTGGCACGTCGCATGCGTCCATTCACCGACAAGGTGCGCGAGGCAACAAATGTTGATGATGTGCTCACGCATTCGGCCGACGCCATCGCTGAGGGTATCCTGAATAAGTACGACGGCACGGGTGTCCTACTCGGTATTATCGATACTGGTATCGACTTCCAGCATATTGCGTTTAAAGACAAAAACGGCAATAGTCGTATTAAGCGTGCTTATGTATATAACGGTAGCAATGCACGCGAATATGGTGATGGAGCAAGCTATTCATTCACGAGTAGTGCTCCAACCACCGACGACAGCAGTGAAGACCATGGCACGCATACATCGTCGACAGCAGGTGGATCGAGTGTGAAAGTCAGTGGTAACACTGTTACTGTCACCGACGACCATGCAAGTGCTACATATGGTGGTATGGCTCCTGGTGCTGACTTATATCTGGCTGGTTGCGACTTGAGTGATACATATCTGGCAAACTCTTTCCAGAAGATTTGCAACTATGCCGACAGCAAAGGAATGCCCGTGGTGGTGAGCAACAGCTGGGGCTCGCATTATGGACCACACGATGGAACAGGCGACTTTGCCGATATCTGCGCACAGTATTTCAACGACAGTAAACCGAATCACATATGTCTTTTTGCTGCCTCGAATGATGCTGGTACCAACGGTTTCCATGTCAGTGGTAACGCAAGCAGCGGTAGCCCTCTGGGAACGGTGATGAACCATAACAGCAGTTATGTGAACTACTTCTATGGTGTTATAGCCAGTGCATGGGCACGCTCCACAAACAGTACACTGAATTGTAAACTTATCGTTATCAACTCAAGCGGTACCAAGCAGAACGAAATAACCGTAAATCCTTCAGGCAGTGGTTCATCAGTCAGTGGTTTGTCCTCTTATGCAAGCGGTACTCTCTATGCCTATCGTGATTATGTCGAATCCAACAAATCGCAGATTATGCTATATACTAGTGGATTGCAAATGCGCAGCGGATACAAGCTCGCAGTGCAGTTCTATCCTAGTAACGGGAGTTCGGTGGTAGACATATGGGCTGCCGGGGGATATACCTATTTTACAAGCACTCCTTCAACGAGTGGTTACACATGGACCGATGGTGACGACGATATGTGCGTAAGCGATGAAGCAACTATTCCTGATGCGATCTCCATCGGTGCATATGTGTCGAAAAATAAAGTCACCGACTACAATGGTTCTTCGCATAGCATGACAAGTGATTTTCCTAGAATTGGCGATATAGCTTATTTCTCATCATATGCAACAGCTGACCAGAGTCCTACGGGATTGGCTTATCCTTGGATTTGCGCACCGGGTGCTACAACAGTGGCGGCAGTGAATCACTACGACACGAGCGGTGATTATAGTTATATCAATGGTAACTCTGCTGACTATGGGATGTTTCGTGTAAACAGTAGCACCACAAATCCTTATGGATCGATGGAGGGTACGTCGATGGCTACGCCTGCCGCAGCCGGTATAGTGGCTCTGTGGCTGCAGGCTGCAAAAGAGATTGGTAAAGACATGACAACTACCGATATAAAGGAGGTGATGAAGGAAACCGCAATCAACGATGCATACACCACGACAGGTGCCAACGCTTCACACTTCGGTAACGGTAAGATTGACGCACTCGCAGGAATAAAATATATCCTCGGTGCTACTCCTTCGCCCCGCATCACTGCCGAACCGACCGAACTGTCGTTTACGGGTTATGTGGGCGACACATACACACAGACTGTCAATGTGAAAGGAACAAACCTTGCAGATAATATCACGGCGACTATCAGCGGTGATGCAAGTTACACCATCGACAAGCCTGTTATCTCGAAGAGCGATGCCTCAAGCGGTGTGGATATCACTGTAACATGGAATCCAACCGCAGCTGGCAATCTTTCAGCAGTGCTCACACTGACGAGTACCGATGCTGATGATGTAACTATAAACATCTCAGGAAACGTACTTGTTCCTGAAATCGTTTCCGACGTAGAAGGCGACATTGTCGACTTCACAGTTGAGGCTGGACTTACCAGTACGAAGACAATAGGAATCGTAGGAGCTGATCTGAATGATGCTGTCACTCTGACATTGGATGACCCCAATGAAGTATTCTCGCTCAGTGCTACCACAGTGAGCAAGGCTGATGCAGAGGAAGGAAAAAATATCAGTGTCACATTCGCACCTGTAACAGTCGGAAGTTATACCGCAACCGTCACCATTTCATCTCCAGGAGCAGAGAGTGTGGTGGTTACTCTCAACGGAACGGCCATCGCACCAGTGCCTACACTGATAACAAGTGAGAGCACACTGTCGTTGAGCACTGACCTTACTAATCCCGTCGCCAAGACATTTACCGTTGGTGGCCGCGCTCTCTCGAATGATGTTACCATCACTCTCGCCGATCCGAATGGAGTGTTCACTGTCAGTCCGACAACAATAGCTGTCGATGACATCACTGCTGATGGGGTAGAGGTGACCGTTACCTTCCAATCGGCAGTAGAGGGTACGTTTACTGGAGGACTGCAGATAAGCAGCGAAGGTGTTGAGAGTGTGACAGTCAATCTCTCGGCTGAGGCAAGCGACGGTGGCACAGCAAGCGATTCTTACCTGAACATCGCCAAGTATGCAACCATCGACGAGGCCAGATGGCGAACCTCTTTGGTGAGAGACTTGTACAAATACACTGAATATCAAGACGAGGATGTTGCATGGCTGACGATGCCTCTTTATGGAGCATTCGTAGGAGCAAAATACTCTCCCAGTAGTTCGACCTTTGGATCTGGTAATCCTCAGAAATGGATAGAAACCAATGTCCCAGACGCGTCAAATACGTATTCTCCAGCTACCACATGGGCGGCTTCAGATGTGTTTCTGGGTAGCAGCAGCTACTTTGTAGCTGGCAATGGAACGGGTAGAGCGCGTGGCATAGGACATAGTAACGGAACTAATAAAAACGAGATGACCGTATCATTCTATGTCACCAACACTTCTGCCGTTAAAATGTATGGCTCTGGAAGAAATGGAGCTAGCAATAGTTATCCTGCATCAATAAAAATTTATGAATGTACAAGAAATGCCGATGGCACACTGACAGCATCGTCGACAGCTACAAAACAGACGTCAAATGGTTCCACCTCGTCGTATGTAATCTCCTGTGACGGTCTTGACACGCATAAAATATACAAGGTTGTCGCAGGTACATATCGCGGTTACATGTACGAGATTGCCTTCCAGACACCTCTGAAGACGACACTTCACGGTGATGTGACACGCGACGGTAAGGTCGACATCGCTGACGTAACGGCAACTATCGATATCGTGCTCGGTAAGGACAGCGTCGAACCGTTCATCTATGATCACGATGCTGCCGACATGGATGATGATGGAGATATTGACATCTCTGATGTGACGGCGCTCATCGACTTTATCCTTGGAAAACAAAGCGAATAATAGTTTTTTACATAAAAATCTGGTTTTCTCGAGTGTGACCGCGACGGTTGCACTCGAGTTTTTTTAAAAAGTTAGCACGATTTTTGCATGATTAAGGAAAATAACTTATTTTTGTTGCAAATTTAGAAAAAGAAATTATGGAACTTACAGATCTCGAAAGAATGATTAACGAGCGCGAAGGGTATGTGTCGCTCGCTTTTCCTGCACTGATGCGCAAAGTGTATGTGTGGATGGCATTGGCTCTTGCCATAACAGGTGTGACAGCATATGGTGTGGCTAACTCGCCCAACATCATGGTTGCCATCTTCTCTAATCGCCTACTGTTCTGGGGGCTCATTATCGCTGAACTTGCTCTCGTGTTCATCGTGAGTGGAATGATAAACCGACTGTCGCTCACCACGGCGACACTATTGTTTACACTCTATTCCGTGCTTAACGGAGTGGTGCTGTCATCGATATTCGTTGTCTACTCAGGCACTTCCATCGCAAAAGTGTTCTTCATCACTGCCGGAACATTCCTTGCCATGGCCGTATATGGATACACCACAAAGCGCGACCTGAGCTCAGTAGGGAAACTGATGTTTATGGGGCTTATCGGACTCATCATCGCCTCAATCGTCAATCTGTTTATAAAGAGTTCAGGCCTCGACCTCATACTGAGCTATATCGGCGTGATAGTGTTCGTAGGACTCACCGCATGGGACACGCAGAAGATAAAGCAGATGCTTGCCACTCAAGAGGACATCGACGAGGGAGCGCAGAAGATAGCACTCGTGGGAGCACTCTCGCTCTATCTCGACTTCGTCAACCTCTTCCTCTATCTGCTCCGCATATTCGGAGGAAGCCGCGACTAATATTCACTCATTAAAAATACAAAGAAAATGAAACGACTAAACTATCTCGTGGCATGTCTTGCCACAATGACTCTGGTCAGCTGTGGCGGACTGGGTACACTCGGCAATGGAACTGGCTCGTCGGCTGGGACTGATATCCTCGGCAGCGTGCTCGGAGCAGTAACCAACGGCGATGCTCTCGGAAACATCCTCGCAAGCGTGCTCGGAGGTGAGAGACCTTCTGAGACACAGATTATCGGCACATGGAAGTATGCACAGCCAGGCGTGGCGTTCACTAGCGACAACCTGCTCGCAAAGGCAGGCGGCGAGGTGGCTGCATCGCAGATAAAAGAGAAACTGGCAACGTACTACAACTCGCTCGGAGTGAAAAGTTCAAACACGTATTTCGTATTCAACGAAGACAAAACTTTCTCGGGCAAGATAGCAGGCAAGAGCATTAGCGGTACGTATGTGTACGATCCTACCAATGCACAGATAACACTCAAGACGCTCCTTTTCAGCGTTAATGCCTACGTGAAGCGTTCGGCAGTGGGAATGGCATTGCTCTTTGAGTCGAAGAAGCTGTTAAGCATACTGCAGACCATCGCTACAATCAGCGGCAACGGAACATTGCAGACCATCGGTGACCTCAGCACAAACTACGACGGAGTGCGCCTTGGATTCGACATGGGTAGATAATTCAATCATGCAAGTGAAAACAAATTGGCGGCCCGATCAACGCAGATCGAGCCGCCTTTTTTTATGGTGATAAAACCAAAAATCGTATTAAGGAAATGCTTTATATATGTTTGGGTTAAATAAAAACCAGCACCTGCCTCGCGGAAGGTGCTGACCAAAACCTAAAATTTGATGAAAATAAATAGCTGAGAACAGCGTTGTAGATTGCCTACTTGGCAGTTGCTATTGTGTAACGAAATACTTGAGCAAATAATTTTGCTAGCAAAATTTCCGTTAACTGGGCACTTTATTGCCATTAAAGAGCCTCTTTATTCAAAATTTTGCTAGCAAAATTATTCAAGGTGTACTGCCACAGATAAGTTTCCATCTACGCTCTCCACTCTCCACTTATATATTATATAATAAGGTGTATCTCTCCTTTATCTCCTTGATATTCGTCAAGAAGAAAATTTTTTTGAATTTTTTTCTGAAAATATTTTGTGGGTTTTGAAAAAGTTAGTACCTTTGCACTCGCTTTCGCCCAATTTTTTCCGGGCGCGGCATGAGAAAGAGT
>CACZRN010000047.1 GCA_902783625.1 uncultured Prevotellaceae bacterium | reverse complement strand
TTGAAAGACCCTGCGTTGATGTGCGACATCATAATGAAGAAGCGTGTCTGCTTTAATTTGAAGTTGGCGTATGCGTTTATTATCGGGTAGTTGCCTATTTCAGTTATGTCGTCACTTTCTTGTGTCACAAAGCGCCCTATGGCAGGACTATATTCCGGTGCACGGTATTTAGTGAAGTAACGCATGTCGGCTCCGATGTCGCAGTTGAGTACGTGGGCAATTTTGAATCTGAAGAATAGATTTGAGTATATGTTAAGTGTAGGCAACGGAAGCACGTTCTCGTTGCTCGATTTCTGCAGTGTGAGCACATTCTGAAGATTCACTGGCCCTAACTTAATGTCTTGTTCAAGTATGGCTGTAAGCAGGTTTATTGTGTGGTCGTGCTGACGTACGTTAAGTGTGTAGTTGCCTCTAACGTTTTCAGTGATGTCGTGTGAAGAGGCAATATATGCATAGTCGGCAATCCTGTCGAATGAGATTCCGATGCGTGTCTTTGTCTTATCGTAGCTCAGCCAACCGCCAAGACGTGTAGATTTAGACTTCTTCAAATCGGTATTATCCCACCAGTAGCGCCGCGAATGGTAATGGCGGAAGTAGAATCCAGGGTTCTGCAGAGCTGCTCTTGCAAATGCCTGAACACGAAGAGTATCGCCAAAAACTTTAAGATTGACATCGGCATTGGCATCTAAATTCATCTGTCCAGAGTCTTCACCCAAGAGCCATGTCTCGAACAAGACGCTGTAGTGGAATGTTTTGCCTTGCCGTTTCGACATTTCACCACCTATACTCAGATTGTGCTCGTTATATTTTGCGATGTGAGTTTCAGTAGTATCGGGTAGTGAGAAGTGACGCAAGTCGCTGGTGATGAATGCTTTTATACCAGTCTTTGCCCATTTGTTGAACCCTTCGAGCAGCGATATGGCGAATGTGTTGCGTATGCGATAGTGAGTAGTCTTGTCGTAGATGGAGTCGCCTGAATATGTGCCGATGTCGTAGTAACCGTTGGGATAGTAGCCGATAGGAGTCCTATAGGCTTGGAATATACGCTTGTAATTGTCTACTTGCACCGTGTGTACAAAACTTGTCACAGGCACATATTCGTTTTTCATCCATGTGGTGTCGACACTTTCTGTCTCTTCTTTCTTGCTGCTTTCAGCCATCTTGTTTGCCATGTCCACACCCTCGACACTTATCCTTTCAGATGATGTAGCTGTTGAGTCGTTTTGCTCACGGCTGGTTTCTACGATTGTGGCATCGTCGGGTCTGCCAGTTGTTGACGAGGCAGTCTTGTCGTATTCCTCCTCATCGAAATACTCACCTTGTTGTCTTGCCCTGCGACGGGCTTTTTCTTTCTCCTTCTCAGCATCGTTTTCACGTTTCGACTCAATCGCAAACTTCCTTGCAGCTATCTCTTCTTCGGTCATCTTCACTTTTCTGTGGAAACCGATGTTGTATCTGTGGTTGAAGAATATGTGCTGATTATCGTTTCTGTTCCATGTCGAATTCATAACGGTAGGAATCTCACTTGCCTGATAGTCATCGTCGAATGTCTCGGGGTGAGTGATGAAATAGTCATTAGTAATACCACCGTTTTCAGTCACTTTCTGATGATTAGTCGACATAACGAGGTGAGCAGCATACTTGTCGGCAACATAAGAGCCATACAAAGTGTAGTTGAAGTGCGAGGTACTCTGATCGGAATAGTATCCCCGGGCATAGATATAATCGAAATTGAATCCTATACCAATCTTTTTTCCTACATTCACACCGAATTTTGCTTTGAAGTGATCATCGCCGTTTGTCCTGTTACCAGCAGTGAAGTAGGTGAGGTTTGTGAATGGTGAGAGGGTGTTTGTGAAATGGAAATTCTCGGGTTTGACTATGAAATAATCGTATGGCTCGGTGAACCAGAACTGCTCATTCTCAGGGCGATAGATGAATATACGGTTTATACGTGGCGAACCCATATTTCCAGTGGCGTTGTATTCTCCGCGTTTACCCGAGGTGAATACCGAGTTTTGAAACATGTGACTCGTAGTGTCGATATCGGCAACAGTTCGTTCACCGAATCTGCTGTCGATTGTCCATTCTTTTATACCCTTTGGTATTTCCTTGTTTCTGCTTAAGGTGTCGGAACGTGCATCGTTTCGCTGAGTGACATTGCCTCGCGTATCTATCTGGTTGTAGGTAGAATTATAATTTCCCTGAGCCAAGACATTTGACCCAAGGAACAAGATGGAGAGTAATGTCAAAACGGTTTTCCTCATCTCATCATTCTTAAACAGCATTCAATCAGTTTCAATGCCATGGCAAAGAAGATAATGATCGCGCCAATGCTTTCGTTGTGAAAGAAATAGACAACCATTCCTGCTATTGCTGCAAGGATAAAAATGCTGTTCAGTATATTTCTAATCTTGAAGAATCTATCTTTATTTGTATTCATCTTTCAATATCCAAATAAACAGTGAATGCGTAGTATTGCACTGGTGGTATTTAGTCGGCTTTCACTCCCATTATCAGGCTGTTGCCAATCTCATTCATTCTTTCTATGGTCTTCTTGCGGAATTTCTTCCTGCCACGTATAATCTTGCTCCCGTCTTTGTTTAGGGCTTTGGAGTCGCTGATCCATTCCTCTGCCGACACATCCATGCGGGTTGGACGTTCTTCATCATAATGGAACTTGATTCTTGAAATCTCGATTGTCACAAGATTGTCGACACATTCTGCTACCATGACATAATCCAGTCGTGTTCTGTCGACGGAGATGATAGAACGACTGAATTCTAGCCATTCAGAGAAAGTTGCCACTATCTTCTGCTCAGCTTTGTTTACCAAAGCGATTCTTGAGTTTAATTGATTCTCAGCCTTTGTGAGCTTCTCCATCCACTCATATGTCTTGTCATATAGGGTAGCAGCGTCGGCACCTTCCACTTTCTTTTCAAAGGTGAAAACCACCTTACCATCCTTTTCAGGCACTGCACCGGTGAGGTATTGAGCATCTTCAGTGTTTGTGCTCTTCTTCTCTTTTACAGCCACATTCTCTGTGGGAACTTCTTTATTCTTCTCACTATTAGGCACTTCCCATGTATTCTGAGCCTGTGTGCTGAACACGGTCATCGCCGTGATGATAATAATGAAAGCCTTTTTGTTCATAATCTATTTGGTTTCTATTTAATTCTATTTTAAAATATCTCTGCGAAGATAAGCAAAGTTTGTTTATTAACAAAAAAATAAAAGTGAAAAAGATAAAAAGCGGATTAAAATGTAAGGAGATGACTTCATTTGTGAGTTGTTATATTGGTATATAAATACAAAAATCCCCTCTATTCTGCAAGAGTCTAGAGGGGTATAACGATTATCCGAGATACTTCATAAGAATCTTTGCATTCCCGCTGTCGCGGAGCTTTGCAATGCTCTTTTCTCTGATTTGTCTTACACGTTCGCGTGTCAATCCGAGTCTGTCGCCAATCTCTTCGAGTCCTTTCTCAGGACCGTCAATACCGAAACATTCCTTGATGATGGTTATCTCACGCTCCTTCAACACTTTGTTGAGCACCGTATTGAGTTCCATTGCCATCGATTCGTGATCAACTTGTCGGTCGGTGCGACTGTCATCACTTGAAGGCATCACGTCGAGCATTGTGTTGTCTTCACCTTCCTGGAAAGGTGCATCGATGCTCACATGGTGACCATCAGCCATCATGCTTTGTGCAATCTTTTCCTCATCGAGATTAGTGGCATCTGCTATTTCCGAGATTGAAGGTCTGCGCTGATTCTCTTGCTCAAAGCGATTCATCTCATGGTTGATCTTATTGAGTGAACCAACCTGATTGAGTGGCAGACGAACTATTCTGCTCTGCTCGGCAATAGCCTGCAGAATGCTTTGACGTATCCACCAAACAGCGTAAGAGATGAATTTGAATCCTCGTGTCTCGTCAAATTTTTGAGCAGCCTTTATCAGTCCGATGTTTCCTTCATCAATAAGGTCGGTAAGGGTAAGTCCCTGATGCTGATATTGCTTTGCCACAGAAACAACAAATCGCAAATTTGCTGTGACAAGCTTGTCTTTTGCTTTCTCACCTTCAGGTCCTCCTTTTTTTATTTTCTGTGCCAGTTCTATCTCTTCGTCGATAGAGATGAGCGGTGCACGACCTATTTCAACGAGATATTTGTCCAAGGCTTCGCTTGAACGATTGGTGATACTTTTTTGAATCTTTAGTTGTCTCATTCCTTTGATTTATCCTCTCAATCAATTGAATATCAAACAATTGTGCTGATATGTGTACAAAAACCTTGCAAAATTATAAAATTTTCTTGAAATAGAACGCATTTTTCTAAATAAAATTATGTGCTAACGTGTGTTTTAACATTTTTAAACCCATCTTGATGCTGATTGTATTTTTCTATGAACTGAAAAACCAGTGAGCGATGCGATTAATCCAGGGGACAGAAATGTTAAACCATCTGTATTTTGTTACGGGTTTACCTCCGAAGCCAAGAATGAAGTCACGATATGAATTCGGTCGTATGGGCAATCCTGCATCAAGGAAGCAAACCTGATTCATGCCGGCATCGTGAGCATCTTTTATTATGTGCCATACGATAGCAGCGTCGGGGTGAGATGTGTAGTAGGATTTTCGCTTCGATGCAAGTATCCAAAGATAGGCATTTCCATTAGAGTAAGCACATACTGCGCTCGCAACCATCTTGTTGTTAATGAACGACGCAAATAGTTTAGTGTTAGTACTTTGCGAGAATTGAATAAACTGTTTCTTTGGAGGTGTTTGACGTCTTACCCTAAACCTGAAATACTTCTTTGTGAGCGCATAGAGAGTAGTAATCTCTTCGGGGTCTGTTATTGTTCGTGTGGTTACATTCCTTTGCCTCGAAAGCTCCAGTTTCTTCTTCATCTTTTCGCTCAGCATACTTTCCGGATCATCTTCTGCAAACGAGTTGTGTATCTCTTGCCAATTAACGTGAAAGTATCCATGCTCGCGGAAGCTTTTATATCCGAACATCTTTGTGCTCAAATCGCTAAACTCGAAATAGAGGCATAAAGTGCGGCGAAATATCTGAGTGATTTTCTCAAGCATAAGGGCGAAAACCTGCTGACGGTTGCAGTCTTTCTCGTAAACACCTTCGCCGTAAACCCTTCCATACGAATACATGAATGGCGGCAACCACATACGCTTCCTTACAACAACACCGAGCAAATGAGCAACAATCTCCTTCTGCTCGTTGCGTACTATAAGCATGTATGGCTTATGCAAGGGAGTGTTTTCAATGATAAGAAACAACTCCTTGCTGTGAAAGAAATCTGTCTCGTCAATACTGGGCAGATTACTGCTGCGCGTTACTATTTCTATCGCCATATCATTCATTATCTGCAAATATAGGAAGATAATTCAGAAAAATTAAAAAAAAAGCGAATTAAATTATGTCTTGTCGTTTTTTTATAATAATTTTGAAACCCAATAAATGCAATTTTATGGTAAACTTTAAAGAGTTAGTTGCACTTCGACGCAGTCATCGCAAGTTTTTGCCCGATACAGTTTCGTCCGAAGATGTCAGGCATATCCTCCGTGCTGCATTGATGTCACCTACATCTAAAAACCGACGTTCGTGGCAATTTGTTGTGGTCGACGACAAAGAAAAACTCTCTGAGTTGTCAGAGGCGAAGGATTCTGGAGCGCAACTCATCAGCGATGCCCCGCTTGCCGTTGTCGTGGTGGGTGAGAAGAATGATAACGACTGTTGGGTTGAGGACTGTTCGATAGCAGCCATCACGATGCAGTATCAGGCAGAGGAACTGGGGCTTGGCAGTTGTTGGGTCCAGATGCATGGGCGCACACTTGCCGATGGTACAGATACCGAAGAAGTTATTCGCGGCATCCTCGGTTTGCCTGCAGATGTTGGTGTGCTTTGTGTTGTTGCCATAGGACATCCTGCCGATGAGCGCAAACCGCAGAATGAGGAAAAGCTCAAATGGGAAAGTGTTCACGAGAATGAGTGGGGTGCCGACGATAAGGCAGAAGACTAAAAACCGCCGTGCTTGCCATAGAGCAAAACAGGGAAAAGGGTATATAAAATACGAAACCGTATGATAAACTACGATTTAAGTAAAATCAAGGCAGTGATTTTCGATGTCGATGGGGTCCTATCGGCAGAGACCATTCCCATGGATGACAACGGAATGCCTCTGCGCACAGTAAATATAAAGGATGGTTATGCCATACAACTTGCTCATAAAGTGGGCTTGAGAATAGTGTTGCTGACGGGTGGTACCTCCGAGGCACTCCGTAAGCGTTATGAGTATCTTGGCGTTGAGGATATCTACATGGGAGCCTCAGTAAAAGTTGCTGTGCTTGAGCAGATAGCTGAGAAGTATGGTTATGATATGTCGGAGTTGATATATGTCGGCGACGATGTTCCCGACTATGAGGTTATGCGTAGGGTAGGGTGCCCGTGTTGTCCAGCCGATGCATGTCAAGACATAAAATCCATCAGTGTATATATCAGTGACAAACGTGGTGGTTACGGTTGTGGACGCGACATTATTGAGCAGGTGCTACGTGTCCAAGGCAAGTGGATGAGCGATGCACGTGCTTTCGGATGGTAAAATGCTGACGATATGGATAAGAAGATAATACTGGCAAGCAATTCCCCACGCCGCCGACAGTTGCTCGCGGGGTTGGGCATACCTTTCGAGGTGAAGACCATTGACGGAGTGGATGAATCGTATCCCGATGGTCTCGAACCAGAGAAGACGGCAGAATACATTGCCAACGAGAAGTCGCTTGCCTACGAAATATCTCCCGACGAAATACTCATCACTGCCGATACGATAGTGTTGTGCGATGGTGTCATTCTTGGTAAACCCATTGACGAAGCCGATGCCTGGCGCATGCTTAAGGCTATCAGTGGCAAGACACACAAGGTGATAACAGGAGTGTGCTTGAGGAGCACAGAGCATAAATCGCTGTTTTCAGTCAGTACTGAGGTGGCATTCAAGCAACTTACCGACGAGGAGATAGGCTACTACATCGAGAGTTATGCCCCCTACGACAAGGCCGGGGCGTATGGCATACAGGAGTGGATAGGCTATGTGGGTGTGACATCAATCTCTGGCAGTTACTTCAACGTGATGGGCCTGCCCGTGCAACGCATCTATGAGGAATTGAAGAATAGTCATTTGTAATCCCTAAGGGGATGGGAAATGCCGGAAAGCCTGAATACTCCGGAAAGTTCTGCTATTTATTGTAAACAATGCTCTTTGTGCATTCCATAAGACGCAGGGGGCACCAATATAATTTTACCGATGCTTCAAATACGCTGTAAAAACAACAACATCACAAAGAGTTTCCCCGAGGGAACCTCGCTGCTCGATGTGTATCAGGAGTTTGCCGACGAGATAAACATGCCATATCCCGTGGTATCGGCAAGAGTTAACAATACCTCACAGGGGCTTAAGTTCCGACTCTTCCAGAACCGCGACGTTGAGTTTCTCGATGCCCGCGAGGGGTCAGGTCATCGTGCCTATGTGCGCTCGCTGTGTTTCGTGCTTTACAAAGCCACCGTCGATGTCTTCCCGGGTAGCAAGCTCTTCATCGAGCACCCGTTGTCGCAGGGGTATTATTGCAATTTCAAGAAGAAAAATGCGGAGCCTCTTACCGATGAGGATGTTGAGCGGATAAGTCAGCGCATGCAGGAGATAATTGACCTCGACATGCCTTTCCGTCGAAATGAGTCGACCACCGAAGAAGCAGTTCGCGTTTTTGCCGAGAGAGGATTTGCGGATAAGGTGAAACTGCTCGAGACAAGTGGACAGATTTACAGCGACTACTACACCCTTGGCGACACTGCCGACTACTACTACGGTCCGCTCGTGCCATCGGCAGGTTATCTCACCGTATGGGCACTCGAGCACTATCACGACGGACTGCTATTGCGTGTGCCCGACCGCCGCAATCCTCTTGTTCTGGCAGAGAAAGTGGATATGCCAAAGACATTCGAGATGTTTGCTGAGAAGGTGAAGTGGGACATCATCATGCGACTCTCAAATGCCGGAGATGTGAACAAGGCCATCATACGTGGCAAGGCATCCGAACTGATACAGGTAAGCGAGGCTTTGCAGGAGAAGCGCATCGTACAGATAGCCGAGGAGATTGACCGTCGTTTCCGCAGCGAAGTCGACCCAATACGCATCGTTCTCATCACTGGACCGTCGAGCTCTGGTAAGACAACATTCTGCAAACGACTATCGATACAGCTGCTTGCGTGCGGTTTGCGACCGATATCATTCTCTACAGACGACTATTTCGTCAATCGTGTCGATACCCCTCTCTTGCCTAACGGACAATACGATTTCGACAACATAAAGACCGTCGATTGTCAGTTGCTCGACGATCACCTTGATAGGCTTATGAACGGCGAAAAGGTAGAAGTGCCCGAATATAACTTCGTCACCGGCGAGCGTGAATATAAAGGTAAGAAACTCAAACTTTCTGCCGACAGCATTCTCATCATCGAAGGTATCCATGCCCTTAATCCGCTGCTTACCGAGCGCATCCCGGCCTCTGCGAAGTTCAAGATTTATGTGTCGGCACTGACAAATATCTCGCTAGATGATCACAACTGGATACCCACTCACGACAACCGTCTGCTGCGTCGTATCATTCGTGATTACAACAAGGGGGCGTTTACCGCACAGGAGACGATTAGCCAGTGGCGCAACGTCTGCGACGCTGAGGACAAATGGATATCGCCCTTCCAGGAAACAGCCGATGCCATGTTCAACTCGGCACTGAACATCGAGTTTGCCGTGCTTCGCCCACATGCTGAGGTGATACTCGGCTCCGTGCCACGCAACTGCCCCGAATACTCCGAGGCGCACCGTCTGCTAAAGTTCATACACTATTTCATGCCTGTGAGCGACAAGGAGATTCCGCCCACGAGTATCATGCGTGAGTTCGTCGGCGGCTCAAGTTTCAAATACAGAAGATAAAGACTTCATTCAGTGGCGAGCAAGATTTCTGCTCGCCATTTTATTTTGTGGAAGAGGGAACCCCTTTTTGGCGCTCCCACAAGTGGAGGATGTGAAAACAGATATATTATGTCCAGTAAAACATGCTCTTAATCCATACATAAAAGCCTCTTTGCTTAAACATAAAAGCCTCTTTTTCAGCGCATAAGGGGGTGTTTGTTGTAGATGTTTAATACATTACAGAGTATGCAAAATAAAGTAGCGTGATATACCAAAAGGTAACAAAGGTAACAAGGTGACAATTATAGGGGTGAATGATGTTATCTTACTTTTTTACCATCTGAACAAGTGAGACGGTGTCAAGGTGTCAATGGTGTCAAGGTGTCAAAAACATGGGTGTAAGAGGGTATCTTACTTTTTACTATATATTATTTATATTTATACAACTATTAATTATGATATTATATTCAGCATAAAATCAGGATTGACAGGCGACATTTCGTCGACAACAATATGGGATAGAATTAATTACTATAAATAATAAAATATATAATAATAGTAGTATAAATAATAAATTTATATATAATGTTCGCGCGATAAGCATTTATCATGACTTTTTATAAATAGTAGTCATGGAAATGGTTTTGAGGTTGCCGTATAACGTTGTATTCATTCGTATAATATATCATATTATATTTATTAAATTATTATTATATACTATTATATTATTATAATTATACATTATTATTGTATAAATATACTTTTTGCTTTTTGAGAAACAGTGTGTCTGACCCCTGTTTTTGTTACCTTGTTACTTTGTTACCGTTGTTACCCTTTTTGGGGTTTTGGGGTATTAAAGGGGTGTTTTTGACACCTTGACACCTTGACACCGTTGACACCATTTTGAGATATTGAAGTGCCAGGTCTTTAATAAGGAATCATGTTTTTATTTGTCGAATCAGCAACGGTAATGCTAAATAATGCAGTGTTGACGTCTCCACTTTTAACCTTTTAATCTTTTATTAATACTTTTTAGATTATGCACGCGCGCATGTATGATAATAATGTTGTACCTTTGCAAGCGAAAAAAGAGGAGGCCCTCGGAAACGGGGTGCAGAGTATCGAGGCTAGTGTCTTAACTCTTTAACTCTCTAAGAACTGAAAAACGATATATAAAAAATAAAAAACAGTATGGCAGAAAATGTTGATATCAGAGAATTGAACGTGCTCATTGGGCAGCACAGCGGTTTCGTGTCGAATATTGTCAATGGCATGGAGCGTGTAATTGTGGGGCAGAAACATCTTGTTGACGCTCTCCTTATCTCACTCCTCAGCGACGGACATATACTGCTCGAAGGTGTGCCGGGATTGGCAAAGACGTTGGCTATAAAGACTCTGGCGCAGTTGGTGGATGCTTCGTTCAGCCGTATCCAGTTCACGCCCGACCTTCTTCCAGCCGATGTGATAGGTACAATGATCTACTCGCAGAAGGAAGAGAAATTCCAGGTGAAGCGTGGTCCGGTATTTGCAAACTTTATCCTTGCCGACGAGATTAACCGTGCTCCGGCGAAGGTGCAAAGTGCATTGCTCGAGGCAATGCAGGAGCATCAGGTGACGCTTGGTGACAATACCTTCGCTCTGCCGGCACCATTCCTCGTAATGGCTACACAAAACCCCATCGAGCAGGAGGGTACCTACCAGTTGCCTGAGGCACAGGTCGACCGTTTCATGCTCAAGGTAGTGATCGACTATCCCACACTAGAGGAGGAGAAACTGATAATCCGTGAGAATCTGCGCGGCGAGTTGCCGACGGTGACCCCTGTCACTGATGCCAATGAGATAATCAAGGCCCGTGAGGTGGTGGAGCAGGTATATCTCGACGAGAAAATAGAGCAGTATATCGCCGACATAGTATTTGCGAGCCGTTATCCCGACCGCTACGGCATTCCAGAGTTGAAAGACCTTATCACTTTCGGTGGCTCACCCCGTGCCAGCATCAATCTTGCCAAGGCAGCGCGTGCATTCGCATTCATCAAGCATCGTGGCTATGTGGTGCCCGAGGATGTGAGAGCCGTGGCACACGACGTGATGCGCCATAGGATTGGGCTGTCGTATGAGGCAGAGGCCAACAACGTGAGCAGTGAAGAGATTGTGAGCAGAATTATAAACAAGGTGGAAGTGCCCTGATAAAATAGAGCAAAGCCCGGGTATTCCGTTTACTTCGGATATTCCGGTGGCTTCTGTGGAATTCTTTTACCTTGTAAGTAATTTATAATTAAGCAAAGTGTCTGCAACAGATATATTAAGTAAAGTACGCAGGATTGAGATAAAGACTCGCGGATTGAGCCAGAATATTTTTGCTGGCCAGTACCACTCTGCCTTCAAAGGTAGGGGTATGGCATTCTCTGAAGTGAGAGAATACCAGTTTGGCGACGACGTCCGTGATATCGACTGGAATGTCACTGCACGTTTCAACCGTCCCTATGTCAAGGTGTACGAGGAAGAGCGTGAGCTGACGGTGATGCTGCTTGTCGATGTGTCGGGCTCGTTGGAGTTTGGCACACGCAGTCAGACAAAGCGCGACATGGCTACAGAGATAGCTGCGACGATAGCATTCAGTGCAATACAGAACAACGACAAGATAGGAGTGATATTCTTCTCCGACAGGATAGAGAAATACATCCCTCCGAAGAAAGGACGCAAGCATATACTGTATATTATCCGCGAGATGCTCGACTTCAAGCCTGAGAGCCAGCGCACAGATATCGGCTTTGCCGTGGAATATCTCACCCGTATGATGAAACGCCGCTGCACGGTATTCGTGCTTAGCGATTTCTTCTCCGAGAAGGCTTTCGACCAAGAACTGCAGATTGCCAACCGCAAGCACGATGTGATGGCTCTGCAAGTGTACGACCAGTTTGCCAGTGCACTGCCCGATGTGGGACTCATACGAGTGAAGGATGCCGAGACGATGCATGAGATGTATATCGACACATCGTCAAAACGGTTGCGCAACATGTATTCACGTCGTTGGACAGAACGGCAGCGAGAGTTGAAGAATGTGTTCAGCAGGAGTAATATCGACTCTGTGTCGATAAGCACCACCGACGACTATGTGAAGAAGATGATGATGCTCTTTGACCGTAGGGCTTAACAAACGCTCAAAACAAGAAAGAAGAATGAAGCGAATCGTAAACATATTGTTGCTGCTGACGATTGCCGTGATTGCTCATGGTCAGGTGTCGGTGAAGCAGGAACTCGACTCGGTGGCAATACTCATCGGCGAGCAGACCGACATGAAGGTGAAGGTGCTGCTGCCGAAAGGTAAACAGATAGTATGGCCCGAACTGAAGGAGCGGCAATATCTTGTGCCCGGTGTGGAGATTATCAGCGTTACAGCAGCCGACTCAGTGCCTGCCGACGACAATATGGTGGAAGTGACACGCAGGGTAAAACTCACATCGTTCGATGAGTCGCTCTATGCAATACCAGGCATGGCAGTAAAAGTCGATGGCAAGGAATACCAAGGCAATACACTGGCGCTGAAGGTGATAACGATGGATGTGGACACGCTGCATCCCAATCAGTTCTTCCCGCCAAAGGATGTGCAGGACAATCCCTTCAGTTGGGCAGAGTGGAAAGGGCTGCTCGGATGGAGTATGGTTATGGTATTGCTGCTGGCAGTGCTTTATTATCTTTACATCCGACTGAAGCAGAACAAGCCTATCATCTCGCGGATAAGAATCATCAAGCATGTTCCTGCCCATCAGAAGGCACTCACCGCAATAGAGAAGATAAAGCAGGAGAAGATAGTATATTCCGAAGACCAGAAGACATATTACACACTGCTCACTGATGCACTGCGGCAATATATCTTTGAGCGTTTCGGATTCAATGCTATGGAGATGACGACTGGTGAGATAATAGACAATCTGCAGGCTGCCGATGATAAGGTGATGATTTCGGAGTTGAAAGATTTGTTCTCCACTGCCGATTTGGTTAAGTTTGCCAAATACTCTGCTCTGGCTAACGAGAACGATCTGAACCTCGTCAATGCCATACGGTTCATCGACGACACCAAGATTGAGGGCCAGCCAACCGAAGAGCGCATAGTGCCGCAGATAACATCCGACGAGAAGCGTCGCAATGCCGACCGTCAGCTCACCAAACTGCTGATAGCCGTTTTGACGGTTGCAGCTGCTGCGATATTCATCTATATAATAACAAGCCTATATCAGATGTAGGCGTGTCAGAATTGTTTATAACGAAGAAGAATGGAGTTTGCCAATAAAGAATACTTCCTACTACTGCTGCTACTCATACCATATATTGCATGGTATATTTTCAACGGCAGTCGAAGGGAGCCGACAATGAAGATGAGCGACACCCGTGCTTTTGAGTACGGTGTCCAGAGCTGGCGCACGAGGCTCATACATCTGCCTGCGCTGCTCAGGTGTCTCATCTTCGCACTTATCATCATCGTCCTTGCACGTCCGCAGACACACAATGCATGGGGCAAGAAGTCGGTGGAGGGCATCGACATAATGATGGCTATGGACATATCCACCTCGATGCTTGCTGAAGACTTGAGGCCTAATCGTATGGAAGCAGCAAAGAATGTGGCTGCCGAGTTCATCGCAGGGCGACCAAACGATAATATCGGACTTACAATATTTGCTGGCGAGGCATTCACTCAATGCCCAATGACCACCGACCACGCAAGTCTGATGAGTATGCTTGGAGGTGTCACCACCGATGTCATAGCACGTGGACTCATACCAAACGGTACCGCAATTGGCATGGGACTGGCAAATGCTGTGTCGCGACTAAAAGAGTCGAAAGCAAAAAGCAAGGTTGTGATACTGCTCACTGATGGCAATAACAACTGTGGTGACATATCACCGCTCACTGCTGCCGAGATAGCAAAGAGCTATGGCATACGCGTATATACCATCGGTGTGGGTACAAACAATGTGGCTCGCTTTCCGATGCATGTTGGAGGCACTGTACAGTATGTCAACAGACCTGATGAAATAGACACTAAAACACTTCAGCAGATAGCCACCGCTACCGACGGCAACTTCTACCGTGCTACTAACAACGAAGAACTCAAGCAGATATATGCCGATATCGATAAACTGGAGAAGACAAAGATGAAAGTGCAGACATTCTCGAAGCGATATGAGGCATACCAGCGATTTGCCATTGCCGCATTCTTGCTGTTGCTGCTAGAGTTGTTTATAAGATATGTCGTTTTGAAACGCATACCTTAAAAGGGCATTAAAGTAAAACATTTGCAATGACATGCGAGGTATTGCTCCTCGCTCTGATATAAGAAAGAAAATGATTAGATTCGCTGATCCACAATATCTATGGCTGCTGCTGCTACTGATACCAGTGGCATTGATTTTTATTGTTGATTTCCTTCGGTGGCGGAAGAAAGTATCACGTATCGGCGATACTCCGTTAGTGAAGAGCATGATTTCAGAATATTCATTTCGCCGCGATGTGGTGAAACGTATCTTGCTTCTTGCTGCGCTTGCACTGCTTGTGGTGATTATTGCCCGTCCGCAGATGGGTACACGAATATCAAACGAGAAGCGCAACGGCATTGAGGTGGTTGTGGCTATCGATGTGTCGAACTCGATGCTTGCCACCGATGTGGCACCGTCGAGGTTGGATAAGACAAAGTTGCTTGTCAGCAATATGATTGACAGGTTTGCAAACGACAAGCTTGGTATAGTGGTGTTTGCCGGTGATGCCTTTGTGCAGCTTCCGATAACAAACGACTTTGTATCGGCAAAGATGTTTCTGCAATCGATATCACCATCGCTCATCTCTACTCAAGGAACCGATATCGCCCGTGCCATTACTCTGTCGGCAGCAAGTTTCACACAGGCAGAGGGTATAGGTAAGGCTATCATTATCGTCACCGATGGTGAGGATCACGAGGGTGGTGCAAACGAGGCTGCGCACAAGGCAAGTGACAAGGGACTTAATGTTGTTGTCATGGGAGTGGGTAGTACGAAGGGTGCTCCCATTAAGATGCCTGACGGCGATTACCTGCATGACTCTTCGGGCAATGTTGTGATGACGGCACTCAATGAGCAGATGTGCCAGGAGGTGGCAACAGCAGGAAAGGGACTTTATATACATGTGGATAACACTTCTTCGTCACAAGACGAGTTGGATGACTTCCTTGCACGACTGCAGAAAGGCGAGACAGAGAACACTATTTATAGCGAATATGCCGAGCAGACACCATGGATAGCATTAGTCATATTACTGTTGCTCGTTTTTGAGGCATTGCTTGTAAGAAAGAGCGGAGTGATTTTCGGTAAGATAAAGACTGCTGTTTCGCGACTTATAAAGCCACGAACACCGGCAATACTGCTTCTTCTTATTGCATTGTCACTGTCGAGTGCTGTCGATGCTCAGACAAAAGACCGCATGCATATAAAACGGGGAAATACTCATTTTCGTGGAGGTAATTACGACAAATCGCTTGTGGAATATCAGAAGGCTATAGATGCAAACTCGCAGAATGCTCAGGCACTGTATAACTATGGTTGCGCTTTGCTTATGCAAAATCAGGACTCAGCTGCGATAGAGTATTTCCAAGAGGCATCACGCATTGAGAAGAATAAGTTCCGACGCTCAAAGAGTTTCCACAATATTGGCTTTATTTGTCAGCGGCATCAGATGTTCGGCGAAGCGATAGAGGCATACAAGGAAAGCCTAAGACTTAATCCCACCGACAATGAGACAAGATACAATCTTGCCCTATGTCAGCGCAATCAGCAGAAACAAGGTGGTGGACAGTCGGAGAACAACAACGATAATGAGGGAAAAGACAAAGACAAAAATACCGACAAAGATAAAAACGCAGACTCTGACAAGCAAAATAAGTCGCAACAACAGAAGAGCGCAATGAGTAAAGACAATGTCGAGCGTTTGCTGAATGCTGTGATGCAACAGGAGAAAGAAACGCAAAAGAAGATGAAAAATGCCCAGCAGCAAGGCTCGAGGCACTTGGATAAAAACTGGTAACAGAAATGAAACGACAGCATATTTTTTCGTTATTACTGCTATTAACAATGTCGGTTGCATCGTTTGGGCAATCGATAAGAGTATCTGCTCCTTCCACTGTGAAGAGCGGCGAGAACTTCCGTGTTGAATACACAATCGACACACAGGATGTGAGTGACTTCCGTTCGGGTATTCAAACAACAGAAGGCTATGAAGTTATAGCCGGACCTTACGAGTCGCGTTCGTCGAGTTATCACATGGTGAATGGGCACACATCATCATCGTCGACACTGAAGATAACCTACACTCTCTACGCATTAAAAGAGGGTGATTACACATTCCCTGCCGCACATGCAACGATAGCAGGTAAAATGGTATCGGCAAAGCCATTCTCAATTAAAATCTCTGGCAAAGCAGCATCAGGAGGAAGTGCTCCGAAGATGCATGGCGAAGACAATGCAAGCAGCGGTAACAGTTCGGCAAGAATATCCTCTAACGATTTGTTCATAAAAGTGTCAACCAACAAACAGCGTGTTAAAGAACAAGAGGCTGTACTTGTCACTTATAAGGTATATACTCTTGTAGAGTTGACTCAACTTGAGGGTAAGATGCCCGATTTGAAGGGATGCCACGTGCAGGAAGTGGAATTGCCGCAACAGAAGAGTTTCCATATAGAGAATGTCGGTGGACGTAATTACCGTTGCGTCACATGGAGTCAGTATGTGGTATACCCCCAAACCACAGGTGTCGTGGAGATTCCGAGCATCACTTTCAAAGGCATCGTGGTAGTTCAAAACAAGGATGTCGATCCTCTAGAGGCATTTCTCAATGGCGGAGCAGGTTATACTGAGGTGAATCGCGGAATTGTCGCTCCTGCAGTAAAGATCACTGTCGATGAACTGCCCGACAAACCAGTGGGATTCTCCGGTGGAGTAGGACAGATGTCGATAAAGGCATCGGTGGATAAGAATACTGTTGATGCAGGTAATCCTGTCACATTGAAGGTTGATATTTCAGGTAATGGTAACCTTAAACTCCTTACATTCCCTGAGGTTAACTTCCCCAAAGATTTCGACACCTACGATCCTAAGTCGTCGGATGAAACCCGACTCACTGAGCGTGGCATTGAGGGTAAGGTCAGCCGCGAGTATATTGTCGTTCCACGCAATAAAGGCAAATATACCATTCCTGCTATAGAATTCACATACTACGACACATCGTCGCGTGGATATAAGACACTGAAGACTCAATCTATCGACGTCGTTGTGAAGGGTGATGCTCCTGCTACATCTTCGAGTCTTGATGCCAATGCAAACGACATACATGGCATTATGGCGACAAATGCAGGTTCGCCAGTCTCCACATCGCAGTTAGGAAAGAACAGTTTAGCGCGTTTCATCATCTTCTTCTCAGTGCCATTCCTGCTCTTCCTCGTGTTGCTTCTGCTCTTCCGTCAGCGTGCCATTGCCAATGCCGACATCATAGGGCAGAAAGGCAAGCGTGCAAACAGAGTGGCTGGTCGTAGGCTTAAGCGGGCACGTGCCCTCATGCAGAGCGACAAGCAGCATGAGTTCTACGAGGAAGTGCTTCATGCATTATGGGGTTATGCATCCGATAAGATGAACATACCCACAGAGAATCTCTCGCGTGAGAATGTCTCTAATGCATTCGGAGAGAGGAATATAGACGATACTACATTGCAGACATTTATCACTGCCCTCGATGAGTGTGAATATGAGCAATATGCCCCTGGCGACAAGAAGGGAAATATGGCTAAGACATACGA
>CACZRN010000046.1 GCA_902783625.1 uncultured Prevotellaceae bacterium | reverse complement strand
TGACGATGAAAAAGATTGGTTATTTTCTGATATGTCTTGCATTTGTCGGACTATGCACATCGTGTGCCTCAAAAGGCGAGAAGATAGTAAACCTCATCTTCGATACCGATCTCGGTCCCGACTACGACGACGTGGGAGCTATGGCGGTGATGCATGTGCTTGCCGACAGCGGCCAAGTGAATATCCTTGCAACAATGTCGTCGAACAAGAACGAGCTTGTGGCACCATGTATTGAGGTTATAAACACCTACTTCAATCGCCCCGACATCCCCATCGGTGCTCCTAAAGGCGAAGGTGGTGCCGATATGAAGGACACTCACAACCCAAGTTGGGCGCAATACTTGGTGGACAATTTCCCACATAAGTTGAACACAACCGACAACGCAGAAGATGCCGTGAAGCTCTATCGTAAGATACTGAGCGCTCAGCCTGATGCAAGCGTCACAATCTGCACTGTTGGTTTCTTCACCAACATGAACAACCTGCTCAAGTCGGAGCCGGATGAATATAGTAAGTTAGACGGCAAACAACTGGTTGAGAAGAAGGTGAAACGCCTCGTGTCGATGGCTGGCGGCTTTCCTGAAGGCAGAGAGTTCAACGTATTTATCGATTCGTTGGCATCGTATGAGGCAATAGCCGCTTGGCCCACAGAGATAATCTTCAGCGGGTGGGAAATAGGTAACGAGATTCTTACAGGTAAGCCCGTCAGTCAATCTGATGCCGAAAAGAGTCCCATAAAGGATGTCTATGCCATCACACTCGCACAAGACAATCCCGAAGGACGCTCCAGCTGGGACCTCACGGCTGTGCTTGTGGCGATAAAAGGCTGCAGTCCATACTTCGACACAGAGCGCGGCACAATCAAAGTGAACAGCGACGGAAGCAACAAATGGACACCCGACGAGAACGGCATGCATGTGAGACTCGTTAAGAAGCATTCGGTTGAGGAGATTGCTAAAGTTCTCGACGACTGCATCATAAAACAACCAAAGAAATAAAAAGCATAACATTATGACAAGCATAGCAATCGATCTGGGTGGAACAAACCTTCGTGTCGCACGTATTGAAAACGGACTCATAGCAAGCCAAGTGGCTGAGCCATGCAAAGCTGAGGGTACCAAGGAAGAAGTGATTGAGCACATCTGTCAACTGATAGACAAAGTGATTACCCCCGAAGCCACGCGCATCGGGGCTGCAGTCCCATCGGTTGTCGATTACGAGCACGGCATTATCTACAACGTGCAGAACATTCCATCGTGGGATGAGGTGCATCTGAAGGAGATTCTCGAAAAGCGTTATGGCATCGAGACAAATATCGACAACGATGTCAACTGCTTCGTTTGGGGTGAGAAGACTCTCGGTGATGGCAAGCCATACAAGAGCATCGTGGGTATTACCCTCGGCACTGGAGTGGGTGCGGGCATAGTGATCGACGACAAGCTCCACCGTGGTGCCAACACCGGAGCAGGCGAGATCGGATGCCTGCCATATCTCGAGTCTGACTATGAGCACTACACCAGCAGCCAGTTCTTCAAACTTCATAGCACCAACGGAGCCGACGAGGCAAAGAAGATGGCAGAGGGCGATGAGCATGCAAAAGCTTTGTGGGAAGAATTCGGATTCCACTTGGGCAAGTTGCTGCAGGTGATTCTCTTCACCTACGACCCCGAGTGTATCATCATCGGCGGCGGCATTTCGGCATCGGCATCACTCTTCGAGGAGGCGATGAAGAAGTCCATGCACGACAACTTCCCCTACCCTCACGAGGCAGAGAATGTGAAGATTATATTCTCCAGCCTCAAAGACTGCAATCTGCTTGGTGCATCGCAGCTTTAAAGCATAATTAATTCCGAAGACAACTGCTGTCATGGCTCTGAGTATCCATATGCAGCGTGATAAAATAAAGACTTTTTGTTTTTAACTAAAGAAAAAGATGTGGACAAGCTATCCACATCTTTTTTTGTGCCATAAAATGCGAGCAAACGAAACACATATATGAGGCACTCTCAATAAAGCATTGGTTTATTCGCATTAAAGAGCCCGTTTTATGCGAATAAAGAGGCTCTTAACCGCTGCTTAAGGGCCACTTTAGTTCAGCTTAAGTAGCCCTTAAATGTCATTAAAGAGCCACTTAAATAATGCCTTGTGAATCACTTACTTACAATAGCGTTTTTATGTCTTACCGTTGTGAATGCATATAGCATCACCACAATGTATCCGGCAAGCGGAAGTATAAACGGCAGAGTGCTGCCTGTGTGGTCGGCTATGTATCCCATGAGCAGGAATGCGCAACCACCTATCGGAGTCATCATCAGGAGCGACGCAGCACTCTTCGTCAGGTTGCCCAAATCTCTCACTGCCAGTGAGAAGATGGTTGGGAACATTATAGCCTCGAACAAATAGTTCAACACGAGTGCCACAACCGAGATTCGCCCGAAGTCGAGGAGCACTATGAGCATGCATACCACCGTGCCAATAGCACACCATGCAAGCAAAGCCTCAGCTCGCATGTAACGCATTATCCACGAGCCAATGAACCTTCCCACCATGAAGATTACCAAAGCAAGCGATATAATGCGCGAAGCATCGAGGTCGTTCATCCAACCCTCCGACGTGACGAAGTTGACGAAATAGCTGTTGATGGAAATCTCGGCAACCTCATAAGCAAGCAAAGCAAGCAGTCCGAAGACGAATAGCCTATTGCGAAGCAGCGCCATCACTCCACCATTCTCTGCATTTGACAACTCCTTTGCCGACTCGTCGTCGTGACTTATCTCGGGCAACTGAACCTTACTGAACACGGCAGCAATAACCAAGACGATGATACCCATCACTACATAGGGCACCACCACGTTGCCTCTTTCGCCTCCCTCATCGCTGGAGAAGAGGAACTGCCCCACTATCAGCGTTGCCATGAAACATCCCATGCCGTTGAAAGTCTGCGATAAATTCAGGCGACTCGATGCAGTCTCTTTTGGTCCGAGTTCCGTAGAATAAGGATTGGCAGCCGTCTCGAGGAAGGTGAGTCCACATCCTATGACGAACAGCCCTATCAGGAAACCATAGAATCCGAATCCTTCTGCAGGGATAAACGACAGTGCTCCAACTGCAAAGAGCAACAGCCCGAACACCACTCCACGCCGATAGCCGTGCCTGTTGATGAACAGCCCCGCGGGAATGGCCATCAGGAAGTAACCGAAATAGGTGGTCACTTGTATGAGTGCCGACTGTGTGATTGAGATGTCGAGCGTGTTCTGGAAATGCTTGTTGAGCACATCGAGGATGGCACGAGCGAATCCCCAAAGGAAAAACAACGTGGTGATGAGCACAAACGGCACTAGATACTGCCGGGTTGTCAGACTGCCTCTTGATTTCTTCATTTAGACTGTTTTATTTCTATAGTTCTACGAAAGGCATTATAACAATTTCAGTTTTTCTGACAGATCCTTTCGCAATGATATTAAAAAAAGGGCGGATGAACAACCCGCCCTTTCTGTTATTTAGATGGATTACTTTTCTTCTTTTGCTGTGAGGCATTTCCAGATGCAAGCAGCAAGAGCGCCACCAGCGAGAGGAGCCACGATGAACACCCAGAGGTCTTTCAGTGCCTGACCGCCTTCGAAGAGAGCAGGACCGATTGAGCGTGCGGGGTTGACAGATGTACCTGTGAAGTTGATGCCAACGAGGTGGATCAAAATCAGCGACAGACCGATTGCCAGTCCGGCAAAGTTGTTTGTAGCACCATTTGTCTTGCTTGTTGCACCGAGCACTACGAGCACGAACAGGGTTGTCAGCACGAGCTCAACAATGAATCCGTTGAGAACACCACCGCCGCAAGCATTAGCTCCTGTCTTTGTTCCAACAGCAAGTTCTGGAGCTGTCTGTACGATTGCAAAGAGCACAGCTGCTGCGAGAATAGCGCCGATAACCTGGAAGAGCATGTACATTGCGCATTCCTTAGCACTCTCCATGCGTCCGCTCAGATAAACACCCAGTGTGATGGCAGGGTTGATATGGCAACCGCTGATGCCACCGATTGTGTAAGCCATAGCCACTACGGAAAGACCGAAAGCAACGGCTGTTCCTACTACAGATGCTGCGTCGATACCACAGTTAAGGCTCACGGCAGCACCGCATCCCAAGAATGTCAGAACGAATGTTCCAACGAGTTCTGCTAAATACTTTTTCATCTTATTATCTTTATTAAGTTAAACAAATGTCGCACTTCATAGTGCCACAATCGATGTGGCCAAATGCAAATTTAACAATTTATCTGCATTCTGCAATATATATAACGATTTTTTTCGCTTTTTATTATATAAAAAATGACCACATTTCAACTTTTTTCTATACATTTGCGTGACAGAAACATAACATCATAAATCTAATAATATGAAAAAAGTTATTCTTACTGTTATCTTAGCGATTGCCACTTGTTTTAACCTGTCGGCAGCCGACGGTGATTCACTCCGCATTCTGTGGATTGGAAACAGCTACACTTACTTCCACGATCTGCCGAAGATAGTAAAGGACATTGCCTCGTCGCAGCACGTAAAACTGAGCACCACAACCATTCTGAAGGGTGGCGAGCGACTGAAAGGACACGTACAGAACCCACGCTTGACCAATGAACTGAAGCGTGGCGGATGGGACTACGTGGTCGTACAGGAACAAAGTACCATCCCATCACTTTCCACTGAAAGCGTGATAAACGAGACTTACCCCTATGCACACACCATAGACAGCCTGGCAAAGAAACACTCACCAAACGTGCACGTGATCTACTACATGACATGGGGGCATAAATATGGTTGCATCAACAAGACCGGATACGAGCCGGCACAACACTATACCACCATGCAGGAACGGCTGAAGACAACCTATCTTGAGATGGCCCACATGAACAACTCGTGGTGCGCACCTGTGGGAATGGCGTGGAAGAAAATACGCGAGGAGCATCCCGACTATCAGATTTACGAGGACGACTGCACACATCCGTCGATTCTCGGCTCGTACCTGGCTGCTAACGTGATTTTCACCACAATCTATCAGCGCCAATATCAGACAAGCGTGAAGTGCGGAATAGCCGATTCGCAAGCCGAGGTAATACAACAGACAGCACAGCAGACAGTGCTCGAAAATCTCCGACTCTTGAACATCAAATAACCCCACCGCCGGTAAAGAGCCTTTCTAACGCCGGTAAAGGGCCTCTCTAATGCCATTAAAGAGCCTTTCTAACGGCATTAAAGAGGCCTTTTAATAACAGTCTAATAACCAATAGCTTACAACGACAATTTCAGCTGCTTTCAACTATGAACAGGAAAACCTTTTTCACCGACATAGTGATTGACGGAAAGACCGTTGCAAGCAAGGAGTGTAAAGGCGAGAAAGTGGAGATCAGACTCTAATAGCCGAAGTTGTAACAGCCACTCATTTAACGAAATAGGGTTTTCCCTACAAATTATTAGGGAAATCGCATTTCGTATAATGCACAATAATGCTTAACTTTGCCACACAAGAACATAAACCATCAAAAGCTATAAGAAAATGAAAAAGACAGTTCTACTCGTCACAGCACTCGTGCTCATCATGAGCAGCTGCGGCACATACACAGGAACCGGAGCCTACACAGGCACCCATCTCGGCGGCATACTCGGTAGCGCAATAGGCGGCATATCGAATGGTCCGCGTGGTTCTGACGTCGGCACTATTGTAGGTATGGCTGGTGGAGCTATCATCGGAGGAGCCATTGGTGCACAGGCCGACAAGAAGAGGTCAGACGATTATGCTCAGTACAAACGCGACAAAGCCGAAAGGGCTGCTGCACGGAAAGCACGCCAGAATGTCGATTACAACAGCGGCTACGACGACTACGACAGCGGATTCGATGCCACTAACAGCGGTGACGATCGTATCTACGACTTCACCGGCGACGAGTACAACGGCGAATACAACGGCAGCCAGGCCACACCGATGATGCCAAGCACATCGAGCGTGGAGCAGTTGGCAAGTGCCTACACCTACACACCGGCGATAGAGATTCGCAATGCCCGCTTCATCGACGACAACGGCGACAACCGCATCAGTCGCGGAGAGCTCTGCAAGGTAATCTTCGAGGTGTACAACCATGGCAAGGCCCCGCTCTATGATGTGGAACCGACCGTAGTCGAGGCTACAGGCAACAAACATCTCTACATCTCGCCGGGTATGCATGTGGAGCGTATCGATCCAGGTCGCGGCATACGTTACACCGCTCTCATAAAGGGCGACAGCCGACTGAAAGACGGCATGGTGAAGCTATGCATCTCAGTTGTACAGGGCAATCACGCTATATCAAAGATAAGCGAGTTCAATATTGCCACAAGCAAGAAATAAGCTGTCGCAGAAAGAATAACACTTCATCGGCGACAGATGAAAACGACAGAGGGAACCCCGAAAGGAGTTCCCTCTATTTATGTTATATTACTTCAACGAAGTTACTTGTGGTATTCTATCTTTGCAAATACAGGATAGTGATCCGACGGCATGCGACGGTCGAATCTTGCCATACGGAATTCGCGAGAAGTATTGCTGCTTCCGTGCTCCACGCTGTCTTCTCTCGGAGTCCAGTAGGCATTAGTAAGCACACCATAGCGGCGAACCTTGAAATTCTTCGTTACTAAAATGTGGTCGATGCGACTCTTGGTGAAGCGATCGGTCATGTAGGCAGTAAACGTTCCGTTCTCTGCGAAGCGATGCTCGGCAACCTCATAGGCATCGCTGAGCAGACCCGACTGTTTGAAAATAGAGAAGATCTCGTCGTGCTGATCGACATTGAAGTCGCCAGTGAGAATAACGGGAGCCTTATCGCCGGCAATCTCGTGAATCTTCTGCATCACAAGCTTAGCACCCTCACGACGTGCAACACGTCCGACATGGTCCATGTGGAGGTTGAAATAGTAGAACTGCAACTTTGTCTTGGTGTCTTTGAACTTACCCCAAGTGCAGATGCGTACACATGCCGCATCCCATCCCAAGCTGGGCTTGTCGGGTGTCTCACTGAGCCAGAAGTTGCCCGAGTCGAGAAGTTTGAACTTGTCCTTACGATAGAAGATAGCCGAGTGCTCGCCATCCTCCTTACCATCCTCACGTGCCACACCGATGTAGTCGTACTGTGGCAGGAGCTTTAGCATGTCTTTCAGCTGTCCGATCAAAGCTTCCTGAGTACCGAAGATGTCAGGCTCTTCGAAGTTTATCATGCCACAGAGCACTGGCACACGACGTGTCCAGCCATTGCCTTCTTCTGCATCATCGCTGTTGGCATAGCGCACATTATACGTGCCCACGAACAATCCCTGGGCGGTCATAACGATGGCAAAAGCCATCAATGCAAGTGTTGTTGAAATGCGTTTCATAATCAATTATTTATTGTTCTTCTTGTTTTTATTGTTTTTCGTTACCTCGTTAACGCTATCGTTGCTGTTTGTATTCATCGGCACTTCAGGCAGATT
>CACZRN010000045.1 GCA_902783625.1 uncultured Prevotellaceae bacterium | reverse complement strand
CGACCATGCCTTCGTGCAAGACGACTCACACTGGCAGGAGGGTGTCGACGCATCGCTGTGGCCATGCTACGTCTATAAGGCTACAACGCCTTGGAACTACGGCCTACATGTCGATGCCGACAACATGCCCATAGCCTTCAAAGTGGAGAGGCGCGAATGGCCAGCCGACAATTTCCCCTTCACCGCCGAAGGGACACCGCTCACATTCACCGCCGAGGGACGGCAGATACCGTCGTGGCAGTTCGACTCCACCGGTCTCACCGATTTGCTCCCCACACGCTGGGCACCACGGGCAGAGGAGTTCACGCCCATCACACTCATCCCCATGGGAGCAGCCAGACTGCGCATAAGCGCATTCCCACGCGAGGCAGACGAAGCGGGCGAATAAAAACGAAGGCAGCTACGCCATAGCCAGAGAATAGGAAACAACAGGGCATCTTTGCACATACAATCGACCAAAGGGGGTTAACACACCGTCTGTGTAAACTCCTTTTGGTCGATTGCCGTTTATATCCGAGCATATCACTGGCTCAAAATACGCAAACAAAGAACATCTTTTCCCACCAAGACACAGCTGACACCGAAGGCAAAAACACCTTAAAACCTGCCTCTCGTCAACCCTTTGTCTCACACTGCTTTGTCGCCTTTAGAAAAATTTGCTAGCAAAATTCTTATTAAAGAGCCTTTCTATTGCCATTAAAGAGCCTCTCTATTCGAAATTTTGCTAGCAAATTTTTCTATGCACTGTTTTTCAAGAATAAATACCATACATCTGCGTTTCAACAAACAGGGTTTGCAATGCCTTGATATAAATGTCTGAACACCGATCATTTTTGAAATAATCTGCCGCTGAAAAGAAATTATGTGGTGAAAAATGAGTTTTACGAACGAAAAATGGTGGCTTCTCAAGAAAAAGATGTAATTTAGCACGCGAAAATATAAGTGCGGAATAACGTTAGTCTGTTAATTGGAGCCCCCTATAATCCTCCAAGGGGGATGGTTAATCTGTTAATCCGTTAATATGTAAATCCGTTAATATGTAAATTCGTTAATAGGTATATTATGGCAAATCTAAGGTTCAAAGTGGTGGCAGAGGCGTTCAGGAAACGTCCGCTCGATGTGGAGCGTAGGAAGGAAAGACCGTCGGAGTATTTCGGGAAACTGGTTTTCACACGCGAGAAGATGCAGCGCTACCTCAGCGAGGATGTCTACAAGAAGCTGGTTGATGTGATTGACAATGGCGCTAAGCTCGACAGCTCCATCGCCGATGCTGTGGCCGAGGGGATGCGTGCGTGGGCAATGGACAACGGTGCCACTCACTACACCCATTGGTTTCAGCCACTCAACGAAGGCACGGCAGAGAAGCACGACGCTTTCATAGAGCGGGCTGAGGGCGGCCACAACGAGGGCGGTGATGAGGCGACGATGGTTGAACGGCTGTCGGGAAAGTTGCTCATGCAGCAAGAGCCCGATGCAAGCTCATTCCCATCAGGAGGTATCCGCGCCACATTCGAGGCACGAGGATACTCGGCATGGGATCCCACATCGCCAGTGTTTATCATCGACGACACCCTTTGTATACCCACCATATTTATTTCATACACCGGTGAGGCACTCGACTATAAGGCTCCTCTGAAGCGCGCACTGCGGGCTGTCAACGAGGCGGCGGCAACAGTGGCACGCTACTTCGACGATAGTGTTGAGCGCGTAGTGTCGAATCTGGGATGGGAGCAGGAATATTTCCTCGTCGACGAAGGACTCTATTCTGCCCGCCCCGACCTGATGCTCACAGGGCGCACGCTGATGGGACATGAGTCGGCGAAGAACCAGCAGATGGACGACCACTACTTCGGTATAATACCCGACCGTGTGCAGGCGTTCATGAAAGACCTTGAACATCAGGCTCTTGAGTTGGCCATACCATGCAAGACACGACACAACGAGGCAGCACCGAATCAGTTTGAACTGGCTCCTATCTACGAGGAGGCTAACCTGGCCGTGGACCATAATATGCAGCTGATGAGCCTGATGAAGCGTGTTGCAAGGAAGCACGGATTCCGCGTGTTGCTACACGAGAAACCGTTTGCTGGCATCAACGGCTCGGGAAAACACTGCAACTGGAGTCTGTCGACCGACACCGGCACGCTGCTCCACGCACCAGGGAAGACAGCTGAGCAAAACCTGAGGTTTGTGGTGTTTGTGGTGGAGACACTGATGGGTGTCTATCATCACAATGGCTTGCTGAAGGCGAGCATCATGAGCGCAACCAATGCACATCGATTGGGATCGAACGAAGCGCCGCCTGCCATCATATCGAGCTTCCTCGGAAAGCAAGTGAACGAACTTCTGGAGCATATCGAGAAAGCCGACCGCGACGACCTGTTCAACATGAAAGGCAAGCAGGGAATGAGCCTCGACATACCAGAGATTCCCGAACTACTGATTGATAACACCGACCGCAACCGCACATCGCCGTTCGCATTCACGGGAAACAGATTTGAATTCCGTGCCGTGGGATCGGAAGCCAACTGCGCATCGGCAATGATAGCACTGTCGGGTGCCGTGGCAGAGGCATTGGTAAACTTCCACGAACGAGTCAACCGTCTTATCACCGAAGGACAAGACAAGACGAGCGCCATCATCGATGTGCTGCGCGACGACATACGCACATCGAAACCCATACGCTTCGACGGTAACGGCTATAGCAAGGAATGGGTGGAAGAGGCAACACGCCGTGGGCTCGACGTGGAGCGCTCGTGCCCTGTGATTTTCGATAGATATCTCGACGACGACAGCGTGAAGATGTTTGAGCGGTTGGGAATAATGACGCGCAAAGAACTGGAGGCACGCAACGAGGTGAAATGGGATACGTACACAAAGAAAATTCAGATTGAGGCACGAGTGCTGGGCGATCTGTCGCTCAACCATATCATACCTGTGGCTACCGAGTATCAGACACGCCTCGCAACAGGGGTGAGAAGTATGATGGAGGTTATGGGCGAAGAGGAAGGCCGACAACTGTCGCAGCGCAACATAAAACTCATCCGCGAGATAGCCGAGCGTACACAGGTGATTGAGACAAAAGTGGAGGAGCTCGTAGAGGCGCGCAAACAGGCAAACCGCATTGTGAGTGAACGAGAGAAAGCAATAGCATACCACGACAACGTGGAACCGAAAATGGGCGACATACGTTATCAAATTGACAAGCTCGAACTGATAGTGGCCGACGAGTTGTGGACGCTGCCGAAATACCGCGAACTGCTGTTCATAAGATAGGTCATAGTTATAAATTCATAGTTCATAGTTATAAAGTTCATTTATTTAATACTCAATTTATGAAACGACTATTCTTTTATCCGATTTTTGCATTGCTGATGATGGCGGCATTCTCATCATGCAGCACAAAACAGCACTGCATCCGACAACTGGAGAACCTGTCGGAAGAGCTCGATAATAACGGACAATACTACACCGTAGGCGATTGGGAAGATGCCGCTGAAAAGTTTGTGAAGATACGTAAGAACATCAACAAGCATCGCTACACCCAGACTGAGCGTCGAAAGATTGGACGACTTGAGGGTGACTGCGTGGCTGCCGTGGCAAAAGGGCTGAAAGGTCAGGCAAAGAACCTCGGCAGTGAGTTGAAAGGAATACTCGAAAGTCTGATGGATCTGGTGAAGAGCTGGAAAGACGACGAGTAGATAAATATGATTGTTTCTCCTCTTTTTCATGAAGAGGAGAGATTTTTTATGCCGATGAACGAGGAATTTCGTTAAAGAAATGATTGTGCGCGGCATCGAAGACAAATCATTCGAATAACCTTTAAATCAATTAATGGAAAAACAACTATAAAAACATGGATAGAAGAACATTTCTTGGAAGTCTGGCAGCACTGGGTTGCCAAGGTGCATTCCTCGGTCTTAACGCCGCACCACTGAGTGACATTTTCAACGCAAAGAAAAGTAAGAGAAGAGGAAAGGCAAAGTTCGACGACAACCTCGTTGTGTTCATCAGCGACATGCATGTGCTACCCAACAGTCACACTCCAGGGCGTCTTGTACAGGTGGTGAACGATATCCTCGCCATGAACCCGCTGCCGAGAAACGTGATAGGACTGGGTGATTTAGCAAACCTCTACGGACATGTTGAGGACTACGAGTGTGCAAAGCAGATCATGCAGCCACTCGAAGATGCCGGCATCAATCTCACACTGGGCATGGGAAACCACGATCGTCGCAACAACTTCGCCAAGGTATTCCCTGAGAAAGCCGCCGCAACGCTGGTAAAAAACCGACTTGTGTTCCGTGTGGCGACACCCCGTGCCGACATCATCGTACTCGATTCGCTGCAAGAGTCACCAGACCTCGACAAATGGATAACCCCCGGTGCTATCGATGAAGAACAGATGGCGTGGGTGCGACAGACACTGCAAAGCAGTACAAAGCCCGTATTCCTTACTGCGCACCATCCTCTGCATGAAACAAAACTGACAGAAGTAATCCACGAGAGTCGTGCCTGCTGCGGATATATCCACGGTCACGACCACAGATGGTACACCAACTGGCCCATATACAAATGGGGCACTCGAGCCGTGTTACGCACTCTCTGCCTGCCATCGACGGGTTATTGGGGCGACATTGGCTACACTACTTTCCGCTTGGAAGCCGACCGCGCCACGGCAACACTACATCAGAGCGACTTCTTCTTCAACAACCCAGTGGCCGAAGGCGAAGAGAAACCGCTGCAATGGAAACTGAATATACAGGACAACGAAGGACAGAAATGTTCGTTCTCATACAAGAGACCAGAGTTTTAGTGAATGTTGGGTGTAGAATGTAGAGTGTAGAGTTTTCGTTCATGCTCCCGTTGATATTTGAATTTTTGTTTTACGTTATAAATATGAAACAAATTAGACTTTTATTTATCACAGCCTTCATGGCATGCTGCACCGCTGTTTTCGGACAGGACACCACCCTCGCCGACATGCTGACAGAAACCTACGAGGGTAAGGCCGACACGCTCACCGAGTGCCTCATCAAGCGATTTATGTACACCCGCCGAGGATATTTCTATGCCGTGCCCGTTGACAGACCTGACCGCGCGAATCAAACAGAATTCATCTATTGGCAACAGGCACACGCCATGGATGTGCTCGTGTATTCCTATGAGCGGATAAAAGACAGCAACCCCACACTGGCTCAGACCTATGAGGGATACTTCAACCAGTGGTTTGCCAACCATGCCAACAACTGGTATAAAGACGAGAACGATGAGACGGGATTCCACAACGAATTTACCGACGACATGTGCTGGATAGCCCTCACCATGACACATATCACCGAGGCCACCGGCGATGAGAAGTTCATCGAAATGGCGAAGACTCTCTTCGATACCTACATTGAACCACTCGGATATTCCGACGACGAGGGATACTGGGGCCTTCCATGGAAACTTAACAATGCCGACCGCAATGCTTGTACCAATGCCCCAGGGTGTCTCTTGGCGGCAAAGTTGTATAAGTACACCGGCGAGCAGCATTATCTCAACGTGGCAGAGAAAATCTTCAGCTTCTGGCAGCACGTTATGCAGACAAAACTGAGCAACGACGGCCGTGTGGAAGAGCCACCCCTTACATACACACAGGGCACCTTCGGCGAGGCATGCAGACAACTCTACGGCATAACAGGCAAAAGCACCTACATGACCATGGCGCAAAAGGTGATAAACTATGCATGCACAAGTAATCGATGCGTCTATAACGGCATTCTGCGCCACGAAGGCACATCCATGGACCAGAGTATATTCAAAGCCGTGCTCATACCCTACGCCGTGAATCTCGTTCTCGATGAAGCATGCCGCGAAAGATATCGCAAGAGTATACTTCAATTCCTCGCCAAGAATGCTGATACACTATGGGAGAACCTCAATCTGGCAGCATATCCCAAGATTTACTGCAACTACTACTGGGCAGAGCCTTTCGATGAATCGACAGTGGCATCGATGGGCGCTATGGTAAGTGGAGCCTCGCTCATGGAGAATGTGGCACGCATGGCACTGGCACTGAAAAACCCCACAGCTATCAACGGCATCACCACCAGCACGTCTGACAATGGCAAGGTGTATGACCTCAACGGACACATCGTCGCCTCCGACGCCACACGTCTCCACATGCTGCGTCCAGGTATCTACATTGTCAGCGGGCGTAAGACCGTGGTAAGATAGCAGTAAGAAAAACTACTGCTCAGTTATAGCACAGACACACCATTATTTTTTCACCTTCACCCACGTGGATGCCTTTGTTCCTCCGACGAAGTAGGGCCATCCCTCCTTATCGATGCGCAGCTCTTCGAGTATGGGCTGGCGTCCCTGGCGGTACTTGCCCTTCAGATAGGAGTGGCAGAGATAGAACATGCGACCGCGGGGTGTGCGCACCATAGTGCCGTGGCCGCAGCTCTGTATGTTTTCGTCGTTGCCGGTGAGGATGGGGTTGGAGGCATATTTCTCGTACGGTCCGAAGAAACTCTTGCTTCGCGCCACGCTGACGGCATAGTCGCTCTGCGGCGAACAGCAGTCGCGGATGGAGTAGAGCAAATAGTAGTAGTCGCCCTCGCGGAAGATGCACTGTCCTTCCATCCCCTGCCGCTCATCGTCGCGGAGCAGTGTGAAGGGCTCACCCTGAAGCGTCAGTCCGTCGGGTGAGAGGCGTTGAGCCAGCAGTTCAATGGGACGGCGACTGGGGTCGAGACCGTAAGCCTTCCATGTTATATACAACTCGCCATCAACGTTCAACACGAAGGCATCGATGGCTTCGTTGGTGGTTTTCACGAGTGGTCCCTTATCGACAAAGGGCGAGTTGATGTTCTCAGCCACGGCGACACCAACGCACGACGTGCCATCCGACTTCTGCCGCGCGGTGTAATACACCAGCACCTTCTCGCCTATGCAGAACAGTTCGGGCGCCCAGAAGGCTCCCGCCGTCCACTCAGGCCAACGGTCGAAGATGGTATAGCGTGGAGTCCACGTAACCAGGTCGGTCGACTCATAGATGGGATACACTCGCTCAGCATTGCCCGACGTGCCGGCAGCATAGTATGTCTGGCCGATGCGAATGACAGAAGGGTCGGGCAAATCGGCCTTGATGACGGGGTTTTGACGTCGCTGTGCAACGCCCGACAGTACCTGAACGGCGAGCAACAGCACGATAAATAGTTTCTGCTTCATTATTATTGTATTTTTAAATGATAACGACTTAAACGATAACGCAGTATTAACGAAATCTTTTATTTTTCTACTCTCACCCTACAAATTTAGCAATAAGCAACCGAAAAACCGCATTCCCCAGGCAGATATTTTTACGGATGGGTGTTTTTTCACTACTTACTAAACAACGACGGCAACAGTTTCTACACCCGACAGCAGACAATGAAGCATCGTTAAAACATGCCGAATGTGTTCCGTAAAACATTGATATACAGGACTATCAGGCGACAAAGACGCTCCTCTTCTGCATCAGAGAAATCTCATGTTTTATCCCTTAACATTGCCTTCAGAAAATTTTGCTAGCAAAATTTTCATTAAAGAGCCCATCTATTGCCATTAAGAAGCCTTTCTATTCGAAAT
>CACZRN010000044.1 GCA_902783625.1 uncultured Prevotellaceae bacterium | reverse complement strand
GACAATGAGTCAAGAAAGGCTTTGTATGTGGCTATGACTCGGACGATGCATAAACTTTATGTATTTTATTCTACACCGAAATTGGCTTATCCATTGTCGGAAGTGCCAACGAGGCTTTATTTAAAGAAAGAATAAAACTATTGGAATTGTTTTAAGGACAATAGGGCAGGCATCAGAATCGTTTTATCAAATCAGATGATGCACGTGAATGAAGTTTTTACGAAAGAAAAAAACATGATGATATGGACAAGGAGAATAAGCTGATACTGTATAAGGATGATGAAGGCAGGGTGAGTGTGAACACTCGCTTTGCAGATGAGGATGTGTGGCTGACGCAAGAGTAGTTGGCAACGATTTACCAAACTACTCAGGAGAATGTGTCAATGCACATCTCTAACATTTACGAGGACAAAGAACTCGAGAAAGAGGGAACTTATAAGAAATTCTTATTAGTTCGTCAAGAGGGTAAGCGACAAGTGAAGCGAAATATTGATCACTACAACCTTGATGTAATCATAGCCCTTGACTATCGTGTGCAGTCACCCATTGCCGTCCGCTTCCGGAGATGGGCTCAACCCGTTTTCAAATAAAAACAAAATATATAGACGCTATAGAGCAGCTTCATACGATAGATTCTTGGTGCTGTGAAAAGATTCTTGACATATTAGAGTCAATTCATTTTCCTGATAAGAATATTGATCCCCTGCTCTATTACAACCCATTACGTCAGACTTTGGAGTATATCTTCAGAAAAGCGAATAGGGCTGGTGTCATTCCAGATGAATTTATTGGGAAAGAGAAAGATGATGTCAATTTGAATCAATGCCTACAATTCTTATCTGGCGGAAACGCTGACTGGATTGGTATTCGTTTTGGCGGACCAAAAGAGAGTGTGGTTCCTGTCCATATTAAAAACATGATGTTCCAAATACTTAATCTTGGTAATATCAATTCTCATTCTAGGACATTAGATGATGATGAACAAAGAAAGTTAGGTGCATATTTTAAGGAAAATGTATGTAATTCTCGGTATCTCATCTATAGTCTTGCATTACAAATATGTGAGATTGTTATTTTTATGGGTAAATATCTTGACGCTCATAAAGATAGCTCTGAAAACGAAAAACAATTTAAAACCTTTGGAACTGTCGAATTAATAGAAGGTAATAATTCAATCTGTGTGATTAAGAGCAAGAGACCTGGGAGAGAATTGTGTATCTGTATTTCTGCAAAGTATGCAAGCAGAGAAAACCTTATAGGCAAGAAGGTGGTTGTAATAGAGGAAAGTCCTAACACAAACACAGAAACGAAAGTAGAATATCCATACAGTGCTACAAAAGTCAAACCTTTAGAAAAGTAAAAAAACGGTTCCAAGTGGAACGGAACCATTGGCAACATTGTTCTTCTTGCAAGGTTGTGATAATCGTCTTAATTTTGCAGCGTCAATCATCGATACCACCTCGAGATTGATGCTGCAAATGCTTTGTGGTGGAAACTAAACAGGATAACTACTATGACAAGCACTTTTCCGGAGATCATAAACGACACGCAGAACAAACAGCAGGTGATGGCTTTCGAGCTGATAGCCAACACGAACAGTAGTTTCTTCCTCACTGGTAGGGCAGGTACGGGTAAGACAACCTTCCTCCGCAAGGTGCAGCAGTTGGTGGGCAAGCAGTTCATCACACTGGCTCCGACGGGTGTGGCAGCTATCCTTGCAGGTGGCGATACCATCCACTCGTTCTTTGGACTGCCGATGGATGTCTGTACACCTGGCACGATGGGTAAGATGAGCGAGGCACGTATCCTGACGCTTATCCACACCGACACCATTATTATAGATGAGGTGTCGATGGTGCGCTGTGACATCATTGATGCCATCGACTACACGATGCGGAAGACGCTGCGCTCATCGTTGCCGTTTGGTGGTAAGCAGGTCATCTTCGTAGGCGACATGTTCCAGTTGCCGCCAGTGGTAAAGCGTGGTGCAGAGGGCGAACTGATGCACGACCTCTACCATACCGATGACTTTTTCTTCTACAAGGCAGACGTTATCAAGCGGATGCGGCTGGTGAAGATTGAGTTCCAGAAGGTGTATCGTCAGGAGGATGAGCAGTTCTTGCAGATACTGGAGAACGTGCGACTAAATAAGACCACGCCTGAGAACCTGATGCACCTGAACGAGCGGGTCTGTCAGCCTACGAAGGAGGACGGGATGGTAATCACGCTGGCCTCGCTCAACAAGACGGCTGACAGCATCAACCAACAGCGGTTGGCAGAGATTGACAGCGAGGAGTATACCTATGAGGGAACGGTGCAGGGTAAGTTCGAGGAGAAGCGGTTCCCTGTCGATCTGACCCTGAAACTGAAGGTGGGTGCTCAGGTGATGTTTACCCGCAACGACCAGCAGAAGCGTTGGGCGAACGGGACCATCGGAACGGTGACGAAACTGAGCAAGGACGAGATACTGGTGACGACGGATGATGGAGCGACCTACGTGGTGCCCAACTGCTCGTGGGAGTCGTACAGTTATGAGTACGACAAGGAGGCCCGGAAGATGAAGAAGGAACTGCAAGGCACTTTCACGCAGTATCCGCTCCGACTTGCATGGGCCATCACGGTGCATAAGAGTCAGGGAATGACGTTCGACAAGCTGTACCTTGACCTGAGCAGGGGGATGTTTGCGGCAGGACAGTTGTATGTGGCACTGAGCCGTGTACGCTCGTTGGGTGGATTGTTTCTTTCGCGTCCAATCATTCCGCAGTATGCACATACCAGTCGCGAGGTGCTGGCCTACGCTAATGGCTACAACGACGAGCAGGTCATCAACAGTGAGATAGAGAGCGGCAAGGCTGTGTATCAGTTGCTGAGCCATCACGACTACGACGAGGCTGCGCGGCAGTATCTGTTGTTAGTGAAGAAGAAGGCGGAGGCTGGCGACATCAAGGAGGCTATGCAACAGACGAAGCGATTCTTCGATACCGTCATCTGCGACGAGGAATTGTTTGGCTGCATCAGTGAGGTGCCGGCATCTCTGATAGAGGCAGACCACTGGGCACCTCGGTTCTTGGTGGCGCTGCTGAGCCTCTATGCAGGGGAGTACGAACAAGCTTTGCAGTATGTGGACAGCGTGTTGGCACAGCATCAGTGTCAAGAGGCACTCTATGTGAAGTCGCGTTGTCTGACGAACTTGGAGCGTTATCAAGAGGCAGATGCCGTGAATGTGCTGATGGGCGACGTGTTCGACATGAGTACGCCCGATACCAAGGTGCTCTACTCAATAGCTATGCTCAATGAACTGCATATCGGAGACCCTGGGCTGAACCTGATGCAGGAACTCATCAAGGCCAAGCCCAAGTATGACAAGGGCATCCTGTCGCTCCGCATGCTGATGAAGCGAAAGGGACTCGTGCTCGTGAAGAAGAGCGACGAGCCGCGTGAACTGGTGGACGACTTCAACAGCGATATGCCAGACTCAGAATTCGCAGAGAAGTTGCGGAAAGCTCGCGAGAAGGCACCCAAGGCTGTGGACTATCTGCTTCGACTCATCAAGAAGCAGGAGTTTACGACCAAGTGAGCAGATTTTGATAAGGATAACAAGAACGAAAACAACCAAAAAACTTAAACTACTATGACAAACACGATGATAGAACTTGTAAATGAGAAAATAAAGCAGTTTTATTGCTCTATACTCTTGGACGAGGTGAAGGAGAAGGTGCGAAAGCTCAAAACCTACGGGGTAGATGAGGCAGAGATTGTGGCTGCCATGAAAGAGAAGGAGCTGATTCCACAGTTGGTAATAACGGAGGACTACAAGGTTGTGTTGGCTGACGGAATGGATACGGAGGTAAAATTGGAGCCTTTAGTTAAAGCGGTGTATCTGCTATTTCTATCACATCCAGATGGAATCTTACTGAAGTATCTGCCTGACTATAAGAAAGAACTGACAGCTCTGTATCAGATGCTTCGACCACACGGATTGACAGACAGAGCCGCACAGAGTATTGATGATGTGACGAATCCTACGTTGAACTCTATAAACGAAAAGTGCGCTAGAATCAAAAAGGTGTTTTCCGGATTGCTACCAAAGAATATAGCAAGGTACTACTGCATTTCAGGCAGGCGTGGAGAAGTGAAGAAGATTGACATTATTCGTACCAATGTGGTCTGGAAGTGCAAATTACCTTTTTCACAAGCCTTGTGAACGGTTTTTATTTGCCGACTTTCGATTTAACCAATATTTTTGCAATCATATTTTAATATTAACATCAAAAGGAGAAAGAGAACTATGGAGTATTTCATCATTACGGTTGTTTCTGTCATTGTGATTTATCTATCACGGCAGTACATGGGAACTGACGAGTATGAATCGGGCGAGGTATTAAATTTATCAAATCAAGAACAAAGAAGCGAGGAGGCAAATGTCATGAAAACGGAGAATGATTCTGACACGGTCGACTTGGTATACGAGGTGCTGAGAAAAATAGGTTGTGAGCCAGCCGAAGAGAAACAAATCGGCGATGAGTATTATGTTTATTTCAATTATCAGGGGGAGACATTTTTAATAATTGCAAAAAGAGACACGAAATGGATTAACGTATATGATCTGTGGTGGTATTCCTTATCCAGCTACAAGGATATTGAGGAATTTTCCATCTTAAGAAAACTAATAAACGAAGAAAACAAGAATGGCTCTTATATTGTGTTTTACACTATCAACAATGAAAATGAACAAATCGATGTGCACACTAAGAAGAATGTTTTGTTTATTCCTCAAATTCCCGACATAGACCAATACTTGATCTCTGTTCTTCAATATTTTTTCGAGACGAAACGTAATATATTCATCGAGTTAGAAAAACATAAAGTCGTAGAAGAACACGACAGAGTGTGAGCTTTCAGTGGAAAGACAATTTATCCAAATAACCATATTGTTAAACATTTTCATCTTTAAAACATCATGATTTACAAATTAACAAACGTCACCCTCGACAGAGTACCCAAGGGCAAAGAAAACGAAGGACAGGTTTATGTCCACGCAGATGTCGTCAACCCAAACGATTTGTCTGACGGCCCATCACGTCAGGCCATCTTCGATGAAGCGTTAATTAGGAAGTTTCAAGAGTTTTTCTCGGTCACCGAGAACGGAACGTCACCGACGAATATGCCTATTCCAGAAGAATTGTTAGTATTCAAAGGTGGCAGATACGAGCAATTTGTATTCCCCGAAACAATGGTCATGCTTAATGAAGACGGCACTCCTCGCCGTAATCCGAAAAGCGGAAACTTGTACAGGCGCGACGGGATTATTGTACTCTGTAAGTTCACCGTTGACAATGAGACTGGCGAACGCCGGTATGCTCATGGATGGGACCCCATTTCTCGTGGCACAAGAATAAAGAACTCTATGTTTGCACCGCTTTCAAAATTCGACACGTCAACTGTTGCTCCACCACAGTTAATAAATGACAAACAGACTCTAGAAGCAGACTATTCCGCCATACCAGGAACTCCACCGCCATGTGCGTAAACGGTTTTCACAAGTCCTGTGTGCGAGTCAGTTAGGCTGAAGAGTGTTTCCCTCATAACTATGCAAGCAGACTTTTAATATAAATTTATGGAAAAACTAAAAGTAAAACTACAAGGAATATGACAGACTACGATTACATCATGGCTCTATGCCGGAGGAATCATTTTACGGAATGGAATGATAGCGACTTGAGGGAGTATGTCGGACTGCTTCAGAAGCTTAGCCGACAGGAGTTGTTTGCCCTGAGCAGAAGCAGATGGGTGGGCAGCAAGTCGCTGGCGCAGGAGAGGATGCTGAAGGAGGAAATCACGAAGGCTATCTTCAAGGATAAAATCGGGAAGCGTGAGAGACGTATCAAGACTGAGGACACGGAAGCGCTGATTGCAGAGTTTCGCGACAAGAGAGGCGGCTGTGTGTCGCTCGCAAGGAAGGAACTTCGCGAGAGATATAAGGCTGGCACCGACAGGTATATGATTGCCGAGGCATTCAATGCTGCGACGAAGAACGATCAGCAGTGGTTGAAGTGGCAGATACGCAAGGAGCGGTATGCAAATTCATCGTACAAGAGAAGTTATTGAACATCAAGAAATATAAATCTATAAAACAATTAAGAAGCAATGAGCAAAATGAGAAAATTTTTGGGCAAGCCTAACAGGAAAGGAAATGCCATTTATGGAAAAAAGACTAAGCGCAAAGCACACGTGTATAATCTGATCATTATCGACGAGAGCGGGTCGATGGAGCCGCTGAAAGACATAACAAAGTCGGGTGTGAATGAAACAATATCGTCAATAAGGAAAATCCAGGAAGAGTTCAAAGATACTCAGCAGCACACGCTTACGCTCGTCACATTCGATTCTGGTGCAGACAGGCCCACGATAAGAACCATAACAGACAATCAGCCTATCGAAACCGTTGGACCATTCACAGAGTATAATCCTTTTGGTTGCACTCCTTTATACGACGCTATGGGACAATCGTTCAGTCGGCTGCACAATCAGGTGAAAGACGACGAAGACGCCACGGTTGTCGTCACAGTCATGACCGACGGACTTGAGAATGCTTCAACAGAATGGAATGCAAACAGCCTACGGAAGTTTATTGAGCAGCTGAAGGAGGAAGGATGGACATTCTCGTATATGGGTTCGGCACACAATGTAAAGGAGGTTACCGATTTGCTCTCTATCGACAATTACGTTGAGTTCAGCCACGACGCCGTTGGTGCAATGAACACATGGGAGCGGGAATCGGCATCACGAAGAGAGTACTCCAGATATATAAAAGAAATGTATTCTGCCCCAAGGACCATGTCTGCCGAGGTAATGGCAAGAATGAGGCGCGAATACTCAAAAAGATATTACAATCCGCGCGTCACTCCCGACTATGTATCAGACTTAAAGACTGACGAGGTATTTGTTTTCGGTAGCGATGGCGCCGGGCATCACGACGGTGGTGCATCGGCATTTGCTTTAGAACACTTTGGGGCAATATATGGACAAGGCGAAGGCCGTCAGGGGAAAAGCTATGCAATCCCAACCACCGAAGGTCTTGTAAAACTGAAAGATGCTGTCGACACATTCATCACCTATGCCGCAGCTCATCAAGATACACATTTCCTCGTCACACCCGTTGGATGCGGAGTGGCTGGATTTACACCATACGATGTGGCGCCGCTGTTCAAACCATGTATACGAATGGAAAACGTGTCATTGCCGAAAAGTTTCTGGGATATACTCGGACTAAAGATGTAAGAAAAGATATAAACTGTGCAATTCGACCGCAGTACATGGTACTTGTACTGAGAGTACACGAATGATGTACTCAGAGTACAAAGGCCATGTACTCGGAGTACAAAGCCTTTGTACTGAGACCGAACTAAAGGACATACGACAGAAAAGCTGTTCACAAGACAAAGACGGAAAGGGATAAACATGAAGAAAACATTTCTATACACCATACTTATAATAATTGCCGGGACAGCAATTGCACTGATGACTGACATACACCGGGGGATGTATCAACTCAATGATTCCAAGCCTGAGAAAGTGAATATAGACTTCCGTTTTTCAGGAAAGAAAACAATGATAAATATAGAACAAAAAGACACTGTCGATTGTAAAATAGAATGTATAGAAAAGTTTGTCGAAGTGCCTTCGGCTTCCGGTAAAACATCGAAAATCTACGCTCTCTATAAAGACTCCGAGGCAAATGTCTCAGACCTCATCCCTGTTGAGAAAAGGGTCTACGAATATATTCAAATGTGCAAAGATAATGATACTGCACCAAATCTGAGCATAGTGGTCACAAACGGAATGATATCGTCTATTATCCGTAAAAGTTTTTTGCCAAAGAATGTAATATCGTCGAGCTTAATAGATAACGATACAATTCTTATCACCAGACATAACGGGAGAAAACGGTATTTTGTTATATATCATAATACATGCTTCGGTATGTGTCAGATTTATGTTTTTGGTCAAAAAGCAGAACATACTATCAAGATCAATATACCTGATGGCTACTATTCCCGTTTATATACCATTTCGCCCGATAGACGCTATCTATACATTCTCGGATATGTCTGTGCAAATAGCAATGGCTGGACGGTAAACTATCATTTGTACAAGGTAGATTGTAAGAGCTTAAAAATAAAGGAGATTGCCAAGTGTGCCGCCATCAAAAAGACAGAGAGTGGGTTTAAGATCGCAAAATGCAGGATTACGAATGAAGACACAGCTAAATGCACTGCCGACGAAATATGGCTGATACACGATGTAAACATAGACTGGAATGGAAGAGTAATATCTTCCGACAAGAAAGAATACGACTACGCGGAGATGGAAAGACGCTATTCGCCACGACTTGTAAAGGGATTCAAAAAAATATAAGTACTGCGTCAACATCTGCTCAACTTTATCTTTCACACACAACTTTCTAAGCGTAAAAACCTATATCTGCATGCCGATGTACTCAGCAAGTAACAGGAAAGGTAAAGTTGAGGAAAAGTGCATGCATTAAATATTGTAATTACGAAAGATTTTAAAAGAAGTATTTTAGGCTGTTAGAGATATATTTCATATCTTTGCACTAAGATATGACTTACACACTGCAAGGGCCGGGGAGGTTGGATGCTACTATCGACTTGCCGGCATCGAAGAGCATCAGCAACAGGGCATTGATAATCAATGCACTTGCGGGGAACGAGGTGCGACCAGAGAATCTTTCCGACTGCGACGATACCGACGTAATCGTCAAGGCACTGACCTTGATGCCTGATGTAATCGACATCAAGGCAGCAGGCACCGCCATGCGTTTTCTTACGGCGTATCTGGCAATTACCGAGGGTGAACACATCATCACGGGCACGGAGCGTATGAAGCAGCGTCCGATTGGTGTGCTGGTGGATGCGCTGAGATATCTGGGGGCGAGGATTGAATATGTGGAGAAGGAGGGATTTCCTCCGCTCAGAATAAAAGGACAGCCGTTGGATGGCGGATCGATTGAGGTGGCGGGCGACATCAGTTCGCAATATATCTCTGCACTGCTGATGATTGCTCCGAGACTGAAGCGCGGATTGCAGCTAAAGATGACAGGTGAGATTGCATCGCGACCATACATCGATCTTACGCTGTGGATGATGGGGGTGTTTGGTGCCGAGGCAGAATGGACAGACATCGACACGGTGAGCGTGAAAGCGGTGCCATATCGATGTCAGGATTATACCATAGAGAGTGATTGGAGCGCAGCATCGTATTGGTATGAGATGATTGCCTTGTCGGGCGACAGGGATGCTTCAGTACGACTGACAGGACTGAAAGACGACTCGAAGCAGGGCGACTCTGTGGTGAGATATATTTTCTCTCTCATGGGCGTGAAAACCGCATTTATAAAAGAGAACGGCAAGGATGAGGTGAGACTTACGCGTCATCGCACGAAACTGCCTCGACTGGAATATGACTTCAACAACTCGCCCGATCTCGCGCAGACATTTGTCGTGGCATGCTCACTGATGAATATCCCGTTCCACTTCCGCGGGCTTGCCAGCCTGAAGATAAAGGAGACCGACCGCATCGAGGCATTGAAGACAGAGATGAGAAAGCTCGGAATAGTGATCGACGACATCGACGGCAACCAACTTGTATGGGATGGCAAACGGTGCGAGCCCACCCTCGAGCCGATAGACACCTACAACGATCACCGCATGGCCCTCGCCTTTGCTCCTGCGGCTTTTGTCTTCCCTGGACTGAAGATCCGGCATCCAGAGGTGGTAAGTAAATCGTATCCGCGATTCTGGGATGATATCCGCAAAACAGGTTTTATTATAAGCGAAGAATAAGATATGCTCTACTTAGTCCTCTCGTTAATAGCAATCGTGATAGTGACTGCCGCCATCGGATACTTCTCATACGGCAAAGATGGCGACGACACTATTGTGCCACCCATCGCCAATTGTGCCACATGCACCGGCGAGAACGACAAGTGCGAGCTCGACTGCAAGTTGGAGGCAGCGACGAAAGAGATTGAATATTTCGACGACGAGGAACTCGATGCATACAAAGGCCGCGCTGCTGAGAGCTACAGCGATGAAGAGATAGGCGATTTCGAATATGTTCTTGAAACAATGAAGCCGCACGAGGTGGCCGACTGGTGCAGAAGCCTGGTAATGAGAGGAATAAACCTGCCCGAGCAGGTGAGAGACGAAGCCATAATGATTATCAACGACACAAGGAAATAGACATTTATCATGCCCGTTGACTATCTGCAAAGACTCATCTCTACCCCTACTCCACTCCTATATTATTGTCTATTTTCAGTTTTTATGATTGCCGTAGGCAATAAAACAGGCAGTTTTTCAGTTAATTATTTGTGAGATTGTCAAAATACAGACATATAGTTCCCGTAATTCTCTTCGTAGCAATGATTGTTGCGAACGGATGCTCTACGCAGAAAAACACTGCGAAGGCTCGGCGTTGGCATTCGTTTAAGGCGAAATACAATATCATGTACAACGGCAATCAGGCATATATCGACGGTTCGCTCGAGAAAGAACGTGGCAACAAAGACAATTTCACTGAGATAATACCTCTCTACACCGTTGGCAACAAACAAAGCAAGGAGATAGGTAAAGGCAACTTCGACAAAGCCATCGAGAAATGCAAGAAGGCAATCAAGCTCCACAGCATAAAGCGCAAACCCGAGTGGAACAAAAAGCGCCGCAAGACCGAGAAAGACATTGAATGGCTCAACCGCCGCGAGTATAATCCCTACCTTTGGAAGGCATGGCTACTTATGGGACGCTCACAGTTCTATCAGGGAGCATTCGACGAAGCTGCTTCGACATTCTCATACATGAGCCGCCTCTATCAGAGTCAGCCCGCCATCTACGGTCGTGCAAGAGCATGGTTGGCAAAGAGCTACATCGAACAGGAATGGCTCTATGATGCTGAGGATGTGATACGAAACATGTCGCGCGACTCCATCCACTGGCGAGCACAAAAAGAATGGGACTATACCTATGCCGACTATTATATCCATCTAGGCGACTATGAGACAGCCATACCTTACCTGAAGAAAGTCATCAAACACGAGATGCGCCGTGTACAGAAAGCACGCGAATGGTATCTGCTGGGACAGCTCTACAATGCTTTGGGAAAGAAAGACTTGGCATTCAAGGCATATAAGCACGTTCCGCGACTGAGTCCACCCTACGAGGTGGAGTTTAACGCTCACATCGCAATGACCGAGGTGATGGCCGGAACACAAGCAAAGAAGATGATAAGCAAGCTGAAGCGCATGGCCGCCAATGACAACAACAAAGACTACCTCGACCAGGTATATTATGCCATTGGAAACATCTACCTTGCCGAAAAAGATACAACCCACGCTATCTATGCCTACGAGAAGGGCAATGAGAAATCAACCCGAAATGGAATAGAGAAAGGTGTGTTGCTTCTGAAACTTGGCGACTTATATTGGGATTGCGAGAAATATAACGACTCGCAGCGTTGCTACGGCGAAGCCATCGGACTGCTCGACAAGGAGCGCGACGACTACGAACAGCTGTCGAACCGTTCGAAGGTGCTCGACGAACTTGTGCCATATACCGACGCCGTGTATCTGCAAGACTCGCTGCAGGTTCTTGCCAAGATGAGCGAGAAAGACCGCAACGCCGCTATCGACAGAGTGATTGATGCACTGAAAAAGAAAGAAAAGGAAGAGCGCGACAGGCTGGCAGAGGAGAATGCACAAAGCAAAACCGCAGGAAACACTGCTTTCGAAAGGAACAACAACCCTGCCATGCAGCAGCAGAACCAGAACCAACAACAGAATGCATTGTGGTATTTCTACAATCAGATGGCTGTCAATCAGGGTAAGGCTACATTCCAGAAGATATGGGGTAAACGTGAGAATGAAGACAACTGGCAGCGCTCAAACAAGACAGTGGTGGCATTGCCTTCGGGGGACGATGAGAGCGAAGAACTGAACGACTCCATAGCACAGGGTGAGGCTATGACCGACTCACTTGAGCAGGAGGTCGACAGCGCACAGCTCGATCCTCACAAACGCGAGTATTATCTTGCTCAGATACCATTTACTGAGGAACAGGTTGCAGCGAGCAACAACATCATAAAAGACGGACTTTACAACTCGGGTGTCATATTCAAAGACAAACTCGACAACCTCCCACTCAGCGAGAAGGCATTGCGACGACTGACTGATCAATATCCCGACTACGAGGGTATGGACAATGCCTATTATCACTTGTTCCTGCTTTATTCGCGAATGGGCGACCATGCCATGGCAAACATCTACTTGCAGAAACTGGCAGAGACATATCCCGAAAGCAACTGGACGACAATTCTCACCGACCCATATTTCCACGAGAATTCGCAATTCGGCGTGCAGATAGAAGACTCGCTCTACGCTGCCACTTACGATGCTTTCAAGGCTGACCGCTACAGCGAGATAAGAGCGAACACCCAACTCTCTGAAAGCAGATTCCCACTCGGAGCAAACCGCGACAAATTCATATTCATCGGAGGATTGAGTAAACTCAACAACGGTGATGCCGATGCATGTCTGAACGATATGAACCAGCTTGTCGAGAAATTCCCACAGAGCAAGTTGAGCGAACTGGCGGGAATGATAATCAACGGTGTGAAAGCCGGCAGACAACTGCGTGGTGGACGATTCGACATGGGTGATGTGTGGAGCCGACGCTCTGCAGTGATGAGCGACAGCGACTCAATAGCATCGCGTACTCTGAGCAACGAGCGAAACACCGACTTCATGTTCATCATCGCATACATGCCTGACTCTGTGAATGAGAACAAACTGCTGTATCAGCTTGCAAGGTACAACTTCACTAGCTACATGGTACGCAACTTCGACATCACCATCGAGAATGCCGACGGAATACACCACATGCAGGTGACTGGATTCAGAAACTACGACGAGGCACTGCAATATGCGCGTCAGTTCCATAAGCAACGAAACATTGCCTCACTGCTTGAAAACTGCCGAACGATAATCATCAGTCGCGAAAACATGCAGCTGCTTGGCAATCAGGTGAGTTACGACGACTACGACGAGTTCTACAGTAAGCATTTCGCGCCACTGAAGATAAGCACACTCGAATTGCTCAGCGAACCCGACTTCATAACAACTGAGACGGGTGAGAAACCGAGGGTGGAGGATATCGACAATATGCTCGAGCAAGGCAT
>CACZRN010000043.1 GCA_902783625.1 uncultured Prevotellaceae bacterium | reverse complement strand
TTTGTCCTTCGCCTCTTTACCGTAGGCACCGACAAACGAAGTGATGTTGGTCTGGAACTTTATGCCCATCTCTTTGAGTGTGCGATACTCGGCCTTGTCCATATAAACATAACGCTCGGGGTGAGCGAGGATGGGACGGAGCCTCTTGTGCATAATCTTGTCGAGGATACCGTGCAGGTCCATGGGTGGATTGAAGTAGGATGTCTCCACCAGCAGATGGTCGGCACGTGGACCGATGGGAAGAAGGTCACCCGCGGCAAGACGCTCCTCGAAGAGTTCGTCGAGCATGTTCTCTGAAGCAAGGTGGAGCGTGATGGTGCCGTCGTAGGCATCTTTGAGTTCCTCGAAACGCTCACGTAGAGTGGATGTGGTGTTGGGGATGTCTTCCATGATGTGCGGGGTGAGCCACACTTCCTTTATTCCGATTTCCTCGTAATGCGCAAGTACCTCGAGCGACGACTCCATCGTCTTAATGCCATCATCAACTCTTGGAAGGATATGGGAGTGGTAGTCGGTGAACCCGTTGAACACTCCACTACGGACGAGAGATTTCTTAAAGAAGTTGAGCATGATTGTTTCAGGAACTACGGAATTTGCGGAGAAAACTGGGCAGTTAGTTGTTCGAATTTACTACGGAACTCGCGGATAATACGTAACTTTTATGATTTGAATTAACTACGGAACTCGCGGAGAACTGGGCAGTTAGTTGTTCAGATTAACTACGGAACTCGCGGAGAGGACAGAGCAGTTAGTTGTTCAGATTAACTACGGAACTCGCGGAGAGGACAGAGCAGTTAGTTGTTCAGATTAACTACGGAACTCGCGGAGAACTAAGTAGTTAGTTGCTCGAATTAACTACGGAACTCGCGGATAATACGTAACTTTTATGATTTGAATTAACTACGGAACTCGCGGAGAGAACTGAACAATACGAGAAGTAGAGATTCAATATGTGTTGAGCAGTCTCTCTGCTGGTTGCATGTTGACCATGTTGAAGTTTTGGAGAAGGCCTAATTTCAATCCTGTTATTTTGAGATAATTGATGAGTTGTGCTCGATGAATGTCACTGATGACGTCGACTGCTTTTAGTTCGACTATGATTTTATCGTAACATACGAAATCGGCGACATAATGTTGGTTTAAAACATTGTTTTTATATTCAATTTTAAACACCTTTTCTCTTTCAAACGGGATATTTCTCAATTTTAATTCTATTTCCAACGCTTCTTGGTAAACTTTTTCAGCTAGCCCTGGACCAAGTTGGCGATGGACTTCAAACATGGCACCATTTATTGCAAAAGATTCTTTTTCGAAAATCATTTTTCGCTTAATTCTTATTTATTTTTCTGTTCTTTCCGTTTGTTCTGTAGTTAATATTTATCTGTTAATTTCCGTAGTTGTAACCCTTGCTGCTGTAGCCGTACTTATAACCGTATTTATAGCCATATTTGTATCCGTAGTGTCCACCGCCGTCGGTGCCATTGAGGATAATAGCCATGCTTTTATATTTCTGTGAAGAGTAGAGGTTGTCTATCTGCGCGAGCATCGAGCGTTCAAGTAGTCCGGCACGTATCACAAAGAGTGTGCTGTCGGCATACTTGTTGATAATGTCGGCATCGGTGACAATCTCAATAGGCGGACAGTCGAGGAAGATATAGTCGTAATCGCTACGCAGTTCGTTGAGCATCTGCTCAAGTTGCGGGTCGGCAAGCAACTCGGCTGGGTTCGGTGGGAGAGTACCAACAGGGATGACGTCGAGTTGTGCCTCTTCGGTTACATGATGCACAATGAGTGATCTGTAATCGTCTACTTGTCCGCTTAGATAGTCGGAGATACCAACCTTCGGCTGACCAAAGTATTCAGACAAGGACTTCTTGCGCAGGTCAAGGTCGACGACAAGCACTTTCTTCTTCTTTATAGCCATTGCTGTGGAAAGGTTGGCCGAGATGAATGTCTTACCGCTGTTAGGATTAGCCGATGTGAACATGATGATATGTCCGTTTGTGTTCTTGCCTTGCATGAACTCAATATTTGTGCGCAAGACGCGGAATGCCTCATTGATGATGTTTCGGCTATTGGCTTTCACGATAATCTCAGGCGCAGCTTTTTCGGTTTGTTTCTTCTCTTTCTTTTCCACGAGTTTCAGACGCTCTTTCACCTTTGTCGGTATCATAGCGAGCACTCTGGCCTTTAATCCTGTAATCTGCTCCTTTGTTGTCTTGCGATATGCAAGAGGTATCTCTCCAACGAATGGTGTCTTCATGTTGTCGAGGTCGCGACGTCCACGAACGGTGGTGTTCATGCTTTCGCGCAAGTAAATGAGCGCTCCTGGTATGAGCAGTCCTAGTGCGAATGCGAGCATCATTGTATTGCGTCGCTTTGGTGAAGTAGGTCTCATGCTTCCGCCCAGTTCGGGAGTTGCGATGACGCGAGTATTGTAGGCAGCGAATGCCTGTGACAGTTCATTCTCTTCGCGTTTCTGGAGCAGATAGAGATATAGCGACTCTTTAACCTTCTGCTGACGTTCGGATGACAGAAGCTGTCCTGCCTGCTTCGGGTTGTTGCTTATTCGAGCATTGGCTTGCGACTGTGCTGTGCGCGAAGCACCCAACTGCATGTTAAGAGCTGCAATGTAATTGTCGATAGAATTGAGGATGGTGGTCCGCAGCGAAGACAGCTGTTGGTCGAGATCTTTTACGATCAGGTTGTCCTCACTCGAGTTCTCCACAAGTCGGTTGCGCTGCAGTTGCGACTCGTTGAAATTGTTAATGAGCGTCTGGATGTTATGCTCTTCAAGTCCAGCATTGGCAGGGAGCAGTTGATTATTGGCGCTGCGAATGAATCCCTGTAGATAGCGGGCAATGTTGAGCTGGTTGTTGAGTTCCATAATATGTTTTCCCTCGTTTGCCGACTGCTGCATTGCCATTCCAGCAGAAGCCTCAAGGTCAGGAATCATGTTAGCACTCTTGTAAGAAGTGATGTCGTTGTCAACGGTACCAAGTTCGCTTTGTATCACCTTTAGACGTTCGTTGATGAACTCGTTGGTGCTTGTGAGGATTTGGTTCTTGTCCTCAATCCATATCTCGTTGTAAACATTGATAACGGTGTTAAGCACTTCCTGAGCGCGCTGGATGTTCACATCGCGGAAAATAAGGTCGATAACCGTAGCGTCTTCGTCGGACAGCTGAACGCCGAGGTGTCCACGATAGGCGTTGGTGGCACCATAGAGACTGCTGCGGGTTATGTAAAGATTGCCTTTAAACGGTTCTTTGCTCTTGTATTTTGACTCTTTTACTGTGATTTTGCCTATTGGAGTGTCAACTTGTTTCCCGATGGTGGCTTTTACGGATTTGCCACCAACTTTCTCACCACGACGTGTGAAATCGGAGAGTTGTATATCTTCCTTACCTTTCATCTTGAGAGTAAGTGTCGCGCTCTCGTTGTTTTTCATATCGTCGAAAGAGACGGTCACCGGCAGCTGATCGCCATAGAGTGTGCGGTCGTAGAATGCACCGTCGGTCTTATAATCGACGTTCAAATGAAGCCTTTTAACGACTTCGAACATCAGGTTCGGCGACTGGAAGTTGATAATCTCGTTGTTGATGTTGGAACGAGAGCGGAACATTCCGAGGTCGGAGATTGAACTTGTCACGTCGGCATTCACCGAGCGTCCCTTAGCATCCTGTTTGATAAGCACCGATGCATATCGAGTGTAAACCGGTGGGGTGGTGATGAGGTAGATTATAGCAATTGTCAAACAGACGAAGAGCGAAAGAGCAAACCAATACCAATTTGAGAGGTATAGCGATGCAAGTTCTTTCAGTGATATAAAATCTTCGTTTTGAATGCTCTGATTTTGATTTTGAACTGTTGCCATATTTAGTAAGAAATTATATGTTTTCGGAAAGGGATTATTTGAATATCAGCACAGCCACTGATGTGAGCAGTGATGCGAGTGATATCCAGAACGAACTTGAACGCAGGTTGTTTCCGTTGACAGTCGATTCGCGCTGGCGCTTGTCGTTTGGTGACACATATACAACGTCGCCCTGTTTGATGTAGTAGGCTGGTGATGAGTAAACCTGATAACCGCGTGTAAGGTCGAGCTGATAGTAGTCGTCTTGGTCCCCGTTGTGACGGATTACCATCACATTCTGTCGTCCTCCGTTGATTGTTAAGTCACCTGCAAGACCGATTGCATCGAAGATGGTAAACTGGTCGCGGTCGATCTTATAACGTCCCGGGCGTGATACCTCGCCGAGCACCGATACACCAAGGTTCATATATTCTACTGTCACTACAGGGTCGTTCATCTGGCGACTCTCAATAATCTTCTCCTTGATATACGCTGCCAGTTCTTCGCGTTTCATACCTGCAACATGTATTGAGCCGAGGATAGGGAAGTCGATGTTTCCTTTTGAATCGACGGTATAGCCGGAGATGTTTTGTGAAGAGCTGTTCAGCACACTGTTGCTTGCCGTTAGTGATTGTGAGTCACCAATGCGGCGGGTGTAGTATGGAAGATTGAACATCGCTGCTAGCTCTGCGTTACGGCTATTGACGATTATTGAAATCTGATCCATCGGTTGTAGGATGATAGAGTTGACATCGGGAAGCTTGATTGACGTGTTATCGCTCATGTCCTGAAAATACTGGATGTTCTGTGGCGTGGAGCACGATGTGAATGCGAGTGCTGCTATTGCCACGCTGAAAAGTAATGTTTTGATTTTCATCTTGTTTTTATTTTATTTTGTTGTTATTTTCTGATTTATAATTTCACGATAAATGCTGTCGGTATGTATGCCGTGACGAGGTATAGTCCGCTCTCGCCTACGATGATTCTTTGTTCGCCGTGCGCCCTTACGACATATCCCTCCACGCCTTTGAACTTGCCGTCGGCCACTCTGACGCGGTCGCCGTCCTTGAAATGACAGTCTTCGAGATTAACTCTGCGAACATGCTCGTCGTCAACGTCGGCTACTTGCATGAAGTTTTGCATCTCGCGCTCGGAAATAGTCACCGGGTTTTCCTGACCTTGTGGAAGGCCTTCAAGATGATTGTAGAAGTAGTGGAGATGACGGATGTGGTTTTCGCCGCTGTTCTTTGCGAAGGAGTCAGCTTCTTGCCGTGACGCGCGAATGAAGACGAGGTTGCTAATAGGCTTTCTTACCATTTTCTTCACGAGTCTGCGCTTGCCGTGCTCGCTCTGCTTCATTTCTCGTGTGTAGATGAACGGCACGTAGGCTTCGAATCCTTTACTGGCGATGATGTCGCGCGCCTTCAGTTCTGTGCCGTATGATGCCCGCAGCGCATACCATTTTATGTCAACATCAGTTGACGGCTGAGCATATTTTAAGGACACCCCTGTATTAAGATTCTGTATCTCGGGGGGAGTCGCAGAAGAATCTTCGCGACGTGGTGCCGAAACAATTTGTTCAGCGGTTGCTACATCAGACAATGTAGACTCAGCAGGAAATGATTCCATTATAAAAACTCCAACAAAGTTGGAATAGCTGGCGCACAATTTTTTACGCACATGCTCTAACGTGCGCAAAAATACTAAAAAAAAACGTATTCGTGTCTTTTTTTTGAGGTTATTTTTCCAAATGTGGTGCAATTTGTCGTGAAATGGATTGCAATATACCGAAAAAAACAAATTGCGGGTGGTTTTATGCTTTTGTGATAAGTGCTACGGCATACGCACTTATCCCCTCCTCACGCCCTGTAAATCCGAGGCGCTCGGTGGTGGTGGCTTTAATGGAAATGTTATCTGGATCAGTGCCAATGACATCAGCAAGGCATTGCTTCATCTTTTCTATGTGAGGATTTATTTTCGGGCGCTCAGCGCAAATTGTGGCATCGATGTTACCCAACTCGTATCCTTTTGCACGAACCATTTCCATTGTTTTGCGCAAAAGGATTTTGCTGTCGATGCCATCAGTTTCTTCGGCTGTGTCGGGGAAGTGGTATCCGATGTCGCGCATATTTGCTGCGCCCAGAAGAGCATCGCAAATGGCATGGATAAGCACATCGGCATCGCTATGTCCGAGGAGTCCTTTCTCGTGCGGAATATCTATTCCCCCCAGCCATAGCTTGCGGTCTTCCACCAACCGATGAACATCGAAACCAAATCCAACCCGAAAACCTACGCTATTCATCTCTTAAACAGGTCTTTTATTCCGTCCATGTCGAACGAGAGCGTGAAGCGCAGGGTTTGGTCGAGAGGATTACTCTTCGCCGTTGCTATGACATAGCCTGCGTCGAGTGAGAACACGCTCATTCTGAATCCGGCACCGACAGTGAAATACTTGCGGTTACCCTTGTTTTCTGCCTCGTGATGATATCCGGCACGGATAGAGAACTGATCGTGATAAACATATTCGGCACCAACGCTCCATTGTATCTCCTGCAACTCTTCCTTTGCTCCGCCTGGCGCGTCGCCAAAGCTCTTGAATATTCCGCTTATTGACGACACGTCGTAGTAGTCGCGCTGCACACGTTCGGTGTAGTCGCCACTCGACTCGCCCTCGTTCTGTCGTGGGTATGTCGGTACAAGCAACTTGTTGGCATCGGCAGCGATAGTGAAACGGTTGTATTCGTCGATAGGCACCATCAGCGAAGCACCAAGTCGCAGGTTAGTGGGAATAAACTCACTGTTGTCGTCGCCTCCGAATGTTATCTTGCTACCAATGTTTGAAATGTTCAGTCCGAGTCCGAGCTGACACTCGCGCTCACCAAGGTTAAGGTAGTTCTGATAGTAAGCAGAAATATCGGCAGCAAAGGCGTTTCCTGGTGATGTGTCTTCTGTATAGTCGTATGTCAGGTCGGAGTATATCCACCTCACGGCAGCACCTAGCGAGAAGTGCTCGCTAAGCATCAGCGAGTAGGCCACGTCGAGTGACATCTCGTATGGGTTGATGGTCATATCGCTCGAGCCTGATACGTCGCTACTTGTCTGCACCTCGCCGAGTGAGAAATAGCGTAGAGATCCTGATACTGCGGAGTGGTCACCAATGCGGTAGTATCCAGCTAGATATGCCAGATCCATGTCGCTGACGAGCTGACGGAGCCATGGGGTGTAGTTGAGTGCCACACCTGCGCGAGAAATGGTGAACGGATACTTTGCCGGGTTCCAGTATTGTGAAACAACATCTGGGTCGGTTGCGACACCTACGTCACCCATACCAGCTGCCCTGGCATCGGGTGCGATGGATTGCGATGTCACCGAGGTGTTCACCGGATTAAACATGTCGCGTTTGTCTTGGGCATTGATGCTCATGGTGTTTACAAGCATTATGCAGACAAATAGTATTTTTGTGAATTGATTCATCGCAGTTGATATTATTTAATTACTAAGAATATTAACGCATTAGTGGATTAATTATTGCCTATGATGACAAGTTTCTTGGCTTTTGAGGCCTTGCTGCTTCCGTCGCATGCCAGTCTTGCCCTGTAGAGATACACACCCGTCTGCAGTCTTTGTCCACCGTCAACTGTAAGATTCCAGTCTACAGTATATGTGGCACCTGTGCTCATTCCGCTCTCGCGATGTGTCCAGAGCAGGCGTCCGCTGAGGTCGAAGATGTCGATATCGATATCAACAGGGCTTCCGCTGCGGTCGTGCTGAATGATGAACGTGGTGTTTGTCGATGCTGGATTGTGTGTACAGTTCACATTGAGAATGTTCGGCTCGAGTCCGTTGGCTACCGTGAAGTTAAGTTCGGCAACCGATGAGTTGTTCAGTATATCCCATGCGCGGAACAATAGCTTATGTGGACCTACCGTAAGCTCCGGAATATTATAGAATGTCGAACCGCTTTGATAGCTTCCGAAGTCGAATGTGAAGTTGTCGTTAAGCACATAGGTCTTCAGTATGTCGCCGTCGATTATCAGTTCGAGGTTGTGACCGATACCGTTTCCTGTCGCATTAATGCCATCCTGGTCGGTAATCTCTGCCACGAAGTATGGTGTCGGATTCACCTTTCCGCCATTCACGAATGAAGGTGAGTTGAGGTAGCAGAATATCGATGGACCGATGGAGTCGGTGCCATTGATTGCGCTGCCGCCTACGATGAAGTGGTCGTCCGACCCGTTAGCGGTGTTCTTGGTGCTGTTGTCAACGGCAAAAATGTTTATGAGTCCTTTGTCGTCGGAGTAATTGATGTCTTTCGGAATAGGGAACGAGAATTCGAACTTACCGCCCACGACACTGTCAGATCCGTTGTAGAGTACCTTAGTGTGGTCGCGATATGTGAATGCAGTCTTCGTTTCCTTTGTATCGTTTCTCCTACCTGTTATTTCTTCTTCGCTGTCTCTCACCATTGCAGTGAACACTCCATTGAAGTCGTCAGCATTTTCTATGTGTCCTCTCACCTTTGCTATGCTGCCTGCCTTCAGTGTCGGCATCCTGGTGTAGGAGTCGGTGGGCATGTCGTTTATGTAGTCGATCTTTGCCGTCAGTTTAGGTATGTTCAAGGCTATTGCCGGGTCGCCGAGCAATGAATACTGCAACTTATTGTCGGTTCTGTCGGTACCGCGTGTTATACACTCGTTCTTTGCCAGTCGCTGTGCCTCGCCGAGTGTCACCTGCTTGCCGTTAACGGTGCTCGTCACATGTCGCAGGAAGGCCTCGTTAATCACCTCATTATAAGCAGCATACACTGTTCGAGCTGTTCCGAAGAATGCCATTGTGCCACCCTTCTCGTTGAGTAGTGCAACCTCGCCGATGGTGTTGTCAACTCCGTCGAAAGGCATTATGTCGCACGATGCAGTCACCCAAAGAGGATATCGGGTGTTGGTGAAATCGGCAAAGTCGTTAAGTCTTAATATTGTCTCGTGCGAGAGTTGGTTCTCACGTCCGTGACCGCAGTAGTCGATAATCAGTGCACCCGACTGCTGGTATTGCTTAACTATTTGAGTTACTTCAGGATAGGTATATCCTGTTGCCGACGATTCGCGTTTATATACGTCCCACATCACCTTCTTGATGACAAACCCAGGATGCAGTTCCGATATCACATTAGCCGCATTATCAACTGCCTTCATGTGCAGGTTGTTGTTGCCATCGTCGCCGAGGAAAACAAGAGTGTTCTGCCAAGGACCGCAGTTGTCGTTGGTTACATAGGCAATGGTCTTGTCGACAAGTATTTTTGCTTCGTTCGGTGTTGTCACAGGGAATCGTCCCACAGCCATATCCAACAGGTCGGCGGTGTCGGGATGCCCGCCCTCGCCATCGTCGAGCAGACAGAAGAAGCCGTCGTCGACGTGACAGTTCACTTTATTGAACGAGTTCTCACTTTCCACGCACAGCAGATAGTCGTCGGGGTTGAAACTGCGACAATAGCTTGTCAGCATGCGGTTGTCCCATACAGCATCGCCGAAGAGAAGCAGGTATTTAGGCATGTCGGCTTCGGTCTCAGCACGGTCGTAGAGCATCTTCAGGTATCGCCTGTAGGCATTGGCATCTGGTGTTCCGCTGCTGAACTCGTTGTATAGCTCGTCGGCGGGCACTATCTGCACTCGCATGCCATCGCGCTCTTCATGGAATGTCTTCAGTCTTTCAGCCTGTTCGCGCAGCTTCTGCGAGGTGGGTATTATTATCACCATGTCGGTGGCCTCTGCTGCGTGATGGTTCTGGTTTGTTATGTTGTAAACGTATTCTGCTGCAGGAAAGTTCGTCTTTGTCAAATCGGGCATTGGTGCAGGAGTGTCCCATGTCACTGAGATGTAGTCGATTCGGATGTTTCCTCCGGTTTTTGCTGTAATCTTAATGGTACATTTCTCTACGGGGTTCTTGATGGCATATGTCCTTGCTTCCTCGCATCCCTTGTCGTATTCGCCCAGTCTTCTTGTGCGGCTAATGGTTCCCAGTTCCTCCCCGTTAAGTTCAACTGTTGCGCTAAACGGCACCTCGTCGGTCAGTTTCACGTAGATGTTTGCCAGCGTGGCGTTGCGGTCGTTGTTGAACACAATCTCTTTTGAGCTGCCTTCTTCAATCACCTCGGGGTCGAACAGGTTTCTTCCACCGTGATACCATGAAAAGCCGTCTCTCTCGTAGAGTGAGTGATAGTCGTCGGCAATAGGATAGTTCTCTGCCAGAAACGCTTCGCTATCGATGTATGCCGGTTCGTCGGTGCCTTGAGTGATGAAGTAGCACCCATAGTCGGAATATGGGTTTCGTGTTCTTGTCACGATGGTATTGTTATCCCACGACACTGGTCCGCGCCCGAAGAACAAGCGTTTTGAACCCACTTTACATGTGGGCACCTCTTTCAAATCGTCGGTACGTGCCAAGTAGTCGCCGTCGATGACTTCGTTTTGAAGGGTTCCACCATAGCCATAAAGTTTCACTTTGCTCGGATCGCTGAATCCTGCTTTGCGGATTACGTCGTCGGTGAGTTGATAAATACCTGTTGCCGGCACGCGTATTTTCGCCCACGAACCCTCAGCGAGTATTGAGTTTGCGGCATATCGCTCAGCATGCGATTCCTTTTTCGGTGCCGCCTTTCGGTTTGCCTTCCGTGGTTTTGACTGCACCTTGAGCATGAAGCTCGCCAGGATCTTGTGCTTTCCGTCTTTCACAACGTAAGGCAGCACATCGACCGACAGGAAAGGTTTCTTGCGATTCATTGATATCTGCTGCGACAACAGCGGCTGCGTAGGTGCTGCAGAACCGTGCAGGCTGATGAATTTCTCCACCTGCGACTCGGGCATGTTGATGTATTCAGGGTAGGCTATTGCTACGGTGTATATTGAGTCGGCATAGTTGTCGGGCAGGGGAATGGTGTGCCTGAATGATGGTATTACGGAGTCGATTCTGACTTCATCGGCTGTCAGATTGAAGAAAGTCTGTGCATGTGCCGCCAGACTCGCAATAGCCAGAATCGCTATGGTGTATATCTTTTTTGTCATTGCCCTTGAGGGTTTTATTTTTATTTATCTTGTCAATGTCTCTATTGTCATTTCTCCTGTTCGCCTACCGGCAGTAGAAGTCGAGCACTTTTCGTTCTTCGATGTATCCTGTCAGGTGGTCGTCGGGCTTCACTGGCCCCACTCCTGCCGGCGTGCCGGTAAACAGCAGGTCGCCTGTTTTCAGCGTATAAAACCTGCTGATGTAGCTTATCAACTGGTCGATGCCGAAATTCATGTCGGCAGTCATTCCTTCCTGCACGGTCTTATTGTTCAGCTCGAGGTGGAACGGAAGCGCATGTATGTCGCGCAACAGCTGCTTGTCGATCCATTCACCTATCACTGCAGCACCGTCGAACCCCTTGCTGATGTCCCACGGCAACCCGTTCTCGCGCAGACGTTGCTGCATCTCGCGTGCGGTGAAGTCGATGCCCACCGTCAGAGCGTCGTAGTATCTGTGGGCGAACCGTTCAGGGATATTCTTCCCCAGACGGCATATCCTTACGACAATTTCAGCCTCATAGTCGATCCTTCCCATGTGGTCGGGGACGAAGAAAGGCTTACGGTTCTTCAGCAGTGAGGAGTCGGCTTTCAGAAAAATTACAGGCTCCTCCGTCTTATATAACGCATGATTGAGCTCTTTATTGTGCTCAACGTAGTTCATTCCAACTGCAAATATCTTCATAATCAGGTCGTAAAGCTATTTTTTCGGATGCAAAGATAATGCAAACCGAGTGGAGAGCAAAGCAAAAAATCATTTTTTTGCTTTCTATCCCGAGGTGCAGCTTATGTTCAGCAAGGCTAAAGATAATGCACGTGTTGTTGAGCGAAGCGAAAAAACCGAGTGGAGAGCAAAGCAAAAAACCGACTTTTTATTTTCAAATGTATGATAAAAATGTGGTCGGGGAGTTTCATGTTTTGCAACTTTTCCTATATTTTTGCAGACGGAAACAAAAATGCCTGATTATGAGAAAGAACGACAGGGTGAGCAGGATTGAGCAGATGGAGCGGCGGTTTGATGCTGCCCGGGCGGCGGTGGATGAAATGGATGCTGCTTTACAGAGGTATGCTGAGGCAGAGAAGGATATTGAGGCTTTGGCGGAATACTACGACGGTGGGCAGTGGCGCAGCGATTTCGAAGCCGACGAGGCAGGGCTGTTGCCGGCGACTCTGAAGCGCGGTGTGCTCTCAGAGGATGGGTTGTGGAATCTTCTTACCGACGTGAAGGAGCTGCGCAGACGTATGGATGAGGTGGCTGCAGAGAAATAAAAAGCGGGGAAGAACGTCGTCGCGACGGTGACTTCCCCGCTTCGATTGTCAAGGCAACCGTGCTTTTATAGAACAAAAGTTAACTAAAAAAATCTGCCTACTTATTTTGTTGTTGAAAATTTTGCTAGCAAAATTTTCATTAACTGGGCCCTTTAATGCCATTAAAGAGCCTCTTTATTCGAAATTTTGCTAGCAAAATTTTTTGCTCGGTAATATTAAGCCTTTGCTTGCGTATTGCTTTGATGCTGTCAAGTGGCTTAGAATCGGTTGAGATGTGAGCAGTCGATTACCGACACCCCAGTCGATTTTATCTCGGTGTTGTCGGCTGTACCGCTAAATGTGATGGTGGCTACGCCCGTGTTCTTGGCCTCGAGCATCTGGCAGTCGCAATGTAGTTTCATGCGTCCCGACCCAGTGTTATATACCCATGCGTTTTCGCCTTCGAACTTCATGTCGCTTGTGAACATGCCAGTATTCTTCAGAGAGAGTTTCGCAGCAGCAGTATTTCCGTTGTATTTACACGATCCGCCGTTGGTTATGCTGATGCTCTCCTTTGCCGACACATCGGCGGTAAAGGTGCTCACGCCACTGTTTTTGAAGTTGAAGTTGCTACATGTCAGTTTGGTTATATCCAATTTCAACGAGCCTTGGTTCTCTATGTCCATCGTGGTGGGCGACATGTTTTTAGCCGTGAAGAAGAGTACCCCTGAGTTCTTGATTGCTTTTATCTGCGGAGCTGTTATCATCATTGTCACTTTTCCTTGCCATCCCTTCTTGCTGTTCTTTTTCTTGAGCACGAGAGTGCGGTCGGTTGTGACGTATGCCTGCAGGTCGTTTGTCAGTTCCTTGTCGCCAGTGATGTCGACGCTGTAGTTGTCGCCTTGCTGATAGACGATGTCAACTGCCACGGTGTTTTCCACTCTGTCGAAATTGCGCAGGATGGTTGAGGCATCCTTCGGGATGACTTCTGTCTCGCTGTTGTAAGTTATTTCTCTGTTGTCTTTCTTGCTATTTGCCCCCAATGGGATTAGCGAGATGGCAAGCGCAAGCGTGGCTGTGTAGAATGATATTCGTTTCATGTGGGTTATGGTTTTTTGTTATACTTTATTATTATTGTCGTCTTCCCTAGTATGTGCGGGACGTAATTATTGTATTTGAGCATGTAGATGCGGTTTGCCGTTGGGCTTTCCGATGTTATTACCACCGACTTTTCGATGCCCTCCACGCTGGTGTGCGTGTCGTTTTTCTTTGCCTCTTGCTCAAAAGCCTTCACGAATTCACTTACGCGCGTGCCGACAACCTTTAGAGTCTTTACCACTTTCGTGATTTGACGTGTCTCTGGGTCGCGCACGACTGTGGATGTAAACGTCGACTCACCGATGGCGGAGTAGTGGTCGACGAGCTCATCGATGCTGTTCTGTGCCATACCTGTGAGCGGTATGGAGAGCATCAGGAGCAAGATTGTTATTGTTACGTTTCTCATATTTCAGGATGTTTATTATGTTCGTTTATTCGTTAATCATCATTTCAATTCTCTTGCGTTCCTCGTCTGACGACATGGCGTTTAAGATATCGAGTTCTGCTTCTCGTGCCGCATCGTCGGCAGTCATGAGGCGCTCTATCTTCTCAGCCTCGCTGAGGCTTTTCTCTATCTCGGGCTTCAGTTCCCGTAGATTGTCTATCCGTTTGCCGTCGATAATCATGTAGCTTCCCTCGTAGAGAGCTGCAAGTTGTTGCTCTTCATGCCAGTTGCTTGCACTTTTCACGATTACTAACAGCAGTATTACAGCCGCGGCTGTCGATATGGCTGTCCACATGCTACGCCTCTTTGCCTTCGTTGTTGTTGCTGGCGGTGGTGTGGAAGTCGAAATGTCGGCGGTGATGGCCATGTCGTGCAGTGCAGCAAGGTCGCGGAACATATCTCGCAGCGACATAAGCGAGGGCTCGATGTCGTCGCTGGCGAAGTATGCGTATAGCGTCTGCTCCTCTTCGAGGGTGGTGTCGCCGTCGAAGAATTTCTTCGTGAGTTGTTTTATGTGGTTGCTATTCATCATCGCAGTTATGTGTTTTGTTTGCGTTGTATCTTTTCATGTAATGCACTCTCACCGCCATTCTTGCGCGGCTGAGTGCTTTTCTTACTGCCGTCTCGGTGCTTCCGGTCATTTGTGCTATGCTTCTGGAGTCCATGCCGTCCATGTGTCGCAGTCGCAGCAGTGTTTGCTGTATGTCGGGAAGATTGTCAATGATGCCCATCACTCGTTCTATTCGCTCTGCTGTGGCATTATTCTCGTTGATGTCAGCAATTTTGTCGCTGAGATGTACATATTGTTTTTTCTGTTTCCGCAAATGACTTATGCACAGGTTTCTGACTATGACGATGGCCAGAGACTCTATCGGCAGATGCAGGGTGGCGTGCATCTGCCACAGTCGGAGCAGCGCATCCTGCACAATGTCGTCGGCATCTTTCTCCGAGTGGAGAAATCTCATTGCCGTCTTCTTGAGCAATGGTCTGAGCCTCTGAGCTTCGTTCGTGTATTCGTCGATGGTCATTCTCTTGTTTCCGTCTCTATTTATAAAACGCAAAAGAATGGATTTTGTGACACAAAAAAGACAAAAAAAAGAACGCCCGATGTGAAATCGGACGTTCTTCGTCTGCTGTCGTTTGACAGTTTGACTACTCTGCAACGAGTGTGAAACGGTGGAAGGCAACAATCTTGAGCTCTTTGTCTTGAGCAGCAAGCCACTGTGCTACAGTTGCTTTGTCGCCGTCGCCAAACTGGAATTCCTGGTCAACGAGACAGTTCTCCTTGAGGAATTTCTGTACACGTCCCTTTGCAATGTTCTGGATCATCTGCTCTGGAAGGTTTGCTGCCTTCTCTGCTGCAGTCTTCTCCTTGATTTCCTTTGCGCGGTCGGCGTCTTCTCTTGTGAGCCATCCCTTTGCGATGTTCGACTCGATGTGGTCGTCGCTGTCAACGAGGTTGGGGTTGATGCCAGCTTTCTTGATAGCAGCTGCAACAGCCTTTTCAACCTGCTCTTCCTTTGTCTTCTCAACGGCAACTTTGAATTCCTCGTCGATTATCGACTGTGGAACGCTTGCCTCGTCGAGAGCCACTGGCTTCATGGCAGCAACCTGCATTGCCACCTTGTGACCTGCGTCGACGTT
>CACZRN010000042.1 GCA_902783625.1 uncultured Prevotellaceae bacterium | reverse complement strand
TTGCGCTCGTATTTTACATAGCAGCGGCCTTGCTCGCGGAGATCGCGAAGGGCTTCGCTGAGCACGAACTTAAGCGAGTCGTTGCGCACAAGGCGACGCTCCTCACCAGGAGGAGAAACTGCTTTGTAGCGATTGTATGACACATCAAAGGTGGTGCCGCGCAGGTGGCAGCTGTTGGGAGTGGCATTGCCATTACGACGCTGAAGGCGCTCCACATCTTCTTTGGTGCGCAGGGCACTCGTAACGATAATCTTATGAAGCGGGATGCCTTTCACCTGAAGGCTGTCGTAGAAGTTGCGCCCAAGTTCTTGCAGAAGATTAGATGCACGCGGCACAAGATACGGAATGCTGCTGTGCAGACGATCGACAAAGAAATAGGGATTGCTGCCAATATATACGAGTTCCATCTTCCGGCGCTCTGCCTCCTCGCGGTTAGTAACCGGTGAGACGCCCCAACGATTTGCTGCTACAAGCTGAACATCGTTCGAATCGGGAAAAGTGCGAGCATATCCGGGCACACTATATATTTTATGTGGCACGAAAGGCTCATCAGCCACCGCCGGCTTCTCCTTCTTAGAATCATCTACAACGACTTGCTTAGACTCATCTACAGAAACTTGAGTCGCTGCCTGCTGAACGCTATCTGCCGCCTTTTGCTCAACCCCCTCTCTCACCTCTGCCACCTCAGTGCTGTCTGATGGCATCGAAAGAGCCTCATCGCCTACATTCTTATCAGGCGAAGAAAGGAAAAAAGTACGAACAATTGCAAGAAAAATAACCGTCAACAAGAACGACTGTATATATATCTTCTTTGATATCTTCATCGCAAAGCGCTATATTTCATTTTTTAACGACTGCAAAATTACTAAACGATAACGAAACCGAGAACAAAAACCACGACTTTTTTGGAACGCCGGTAAATATTTTATGATTTTTTGAAGAATAAACGTCGCTTTTGCGAAAAACAAGGCAATAGTCATCGGTTGAAAAATATAGCCTTGCAACTATCTAATATTCAACATGTTATTAAAGAGCCTCTTTACCGCGACATAAAAGCCTCTTTACCGCCGATTAAGAGCCCGTTTAATGGCATTAAAGAGGCTTTCTACTGAAAGCAACTCAATTTACACCTCTTAAATAAGAAAAAATCGGCTATTTGCAATAAAATCAGAAAAGAGAAACTGATATTAAAAATTTTGTTGTAATTTTGCAGAATAGTTTTAATATGAAAATAAACCTATACAAGAAAAATTGATAGAGACAACCTTTTTACTGACTGATGTCGATTTGATGACATTCTACGGCATGAACAACATCCACTTGCAACTGTTCAAGTCGTTCTACCCCAAGTTGCGCATAGTAGCCAGAGACAACGTGGTGAAGATAATGGGCGACGAGGAGGAAATAGCCAAGGCAACGGAGCATCTGGAATGCATCCGCAAGCATATAGAAAAGTATAACACGCTCTCAGATGAGGACATAGTAAACATCATCAACGGCGAGAAGACCAAAGCCGAAGCAATCAAGGGCGTGCTGCTTTACAACATGTCGGGGCGTCCGATAAAGAGTCGTTCTGCCAACCAGCAACGCCTCATCGATGCATACGACCGTAACGACATGATATTCGCCGTGGGACCAGCCGGAACGGGAAAGACTTATCTGAGCATAGCACTTGCGGTGAGGGCACTGAAAGAGAAGCAGGCAAAGAAAATAATACTCAGCCGACCAGCGGTGGAGGCAGGAGAGAAACTGGGATTTCTTCCTGGCGACATGAAAGACAAGATAGACCCGTATCTGCAACCGCTCTACGATGCTCTCGAGGACATGCTCCCGACGGCTAAGTTGCAGGAAATGATGGAGAAACACATCATTCAGATTGCACCGCTTGCATTCATGCGCGGCCGAACATTGAGCGACGCCGTAGTAATACTCGATGAGGCCCAGAACACCACTCCGGCACAGATAAAAATGTTCCTCACACGCATGGGATGGAACACAAAAATGATTATCACCGGCGACATGACGCAGGTTGACCTGCCCCGCCCCAACGCCAGCGGATTGAAAGAGGCTATGCGAGTGCTCAACGGCATTGAGGGCATCGAATTCGTAGAACTCGACAAGAGCGACGTGGTAAGACATAAACTCGTAACAAGAATCGTCAACGCCTACGACAAATACGAAGAAAGCCTCAAGCAGAGAGAACTTTTCAAAGAACAAGACATATAAAATAAATATAGATATGAAAGCACTGACAAAGACTGATTTCCATTTCGAAGGACAGAAAAGTGTCTATCACGGAAAAGTGAGAGATGTGTATAACATCAACGACGACATACTGGTGATGGTTGCCACCGATAGGATAAGTGCATTCGATGTAGTATTACCTAAAGGAATACCATTTAAAGGACAGGTGCTCAATCAGATAGCATCGAAGTTTCTCGATATCACCGACGACATCTGCCCTAACTGGAAGCTCGCCACACCCGACCCGATGGTGACCGTCGGATTGAAGTGCGAAGGGTTCAGAGTTGAGATGATTATACGCTCAATCCTTACCGGAAGCGCATGGCGCGAATATAAAAAGGGCGTGAGAGAGCTTTGTGGGGTAAAGTTGCCCGAAGGAATGAAGGAAAACGAACGATTCCCCGAACCGATAATCACACCTACGACAAAGGCTGACGAAGGGCACGACATGAACATATCGAAGGAAGAAATCATCAGTCAAGGGATAGTCAGTCGTGAGGATTACGAGATAATGGAAGACTATACCCGTAGAATATTCCAACGTGGACAAGAGACTGCGGCAAAGCACGGGCTAATACTAGTGGACACAAAATACGAATTTGGAAAGCGCGACGGAAAAGTGTATCTGATTGACGAGATACATACACCTGACTCAAGTCGCTATTTCTACGCCGACGGTTACGAGGAAAGACTGAAAGAAGGCAAGCCTCAGCGCCAGCTATCTAAAGAATTTGTTCGCCAATGGCTCATCGAACACGACTTCATGAACGAGCCTGGACAGACAATGCCAGAGATAACCGACGAATATGCCGACAGCGTAAGCGAAAGATACATAGAACTTTACGAGCACATAACAGGCGAGAAGTTCGAGAAGAAAGCCGATGAGAACATTGCCGATCGAATAGAAAAGAACGTGAAGAATTGGCTCGCATCGAGATAAAAGATAATAACGCCATAAATCAGCAATCATTTTAATCATGGACAAGTACGGATTAATCGGATTTCCACTTGGGCACTCTTTCTCAATAGGATATTTCAATGAGAAGTTCCAGAATGAGTGTATCGACGCAGAGTATATCAATTTTGAAATACCAAATATAGAAACTCTGCCAGAAATATTAGCCTCGAATCCCACATTACGAGGATTCAACGTCACGCGCCCATACAAAGAGGAGGTTATTCCCTACTTGAGCTCGCTCAGCAAAGAAGCAGAGGAAATAGGAGCTGTGAACGTGGTTAAGGTTGAGCATAAAGGCAAAAAGACCATTATGAAGGGCTATAACAGCGATGTTATAGGATTCACGCAAAGCCTTGAGCCGATGCTTGAGACATTCCACAAAAAAGCACTGATACTGGGAACCGGAGGCGCATCTAAAGCCATTAACTACGGGCTTAAGACCCTCGGCCTGGAAACGAGATTCGTCAGCAGGACAGGTAAAAACGGAGCATTGAGATATGAGGAGGTTGACGAAAACGTTATAAAGGAGTATAACGTCATCATCAACTGCACTCCTTGCGGAATGTATCCCCATGCAAATGTATGTCCACTACTCCCTTACGATAAGATGGACAACCACACCCTGCTCTACGACTTGATCTATAACCCTGACGAAACGCTGTTCATGAAGAAAGGTGCGGCATACGGCGCAACCGTCAAGAACGGTTTGGAGATGTTGCTGCTTCAGGCATTCGCAAGTTGGAAATTCTGGCACGAAGACGATAATAAATAATAACTCACCGACTATGACTGAAAGATATATGCTCCGCGGAGTATCAGCTGCAAAAGAAGATGTTCACAATGCAATAAAGAACATCGACAAAGGTCTGTTCCCAAAGGCATTTTGCAAAATTATTCCCGACATACTTGGAGGTGACCCTGCTTATTGCAACATCATGCATGCCGACGGTGCAGGTACAAAGAGTTCGCTCGCATATATGTATTGGCGAGAAACTGGTGACTTGAATGTTTGGAAAGGCATTGCGCAAGATGCGCTGATAATGAACACCGACGACCTGCTTTGTGTAGGAGCAACAGATAACATCCTCGTATCGAGCACCATTGGAAGAAACAAGAACCTTATTCCCGGAGATGTCATTTCATCAATCATCAACGGCACAGACGAACTTCTTCAGACTCTCAGAGACATGGGTATCGGCATATTTGCAACAGGAGGAGAAACTGCTGATGTCGGTGATCTTGTGAGGACTATTATCGTTGACAGTACAGTTACATGCAGAATGAAACGTGAAGATGTTGTAGATAATTCAAACATTAAGCCCGGAGACGTAATTGTAGGTTTGGCCTCTTTCGGACAAGCGACATACGAAACGACATACAATGGCGGAATGGGAAGCAACGGATTGACTTCTGCACGCCATGATGTTTTGAGTAAATACCTTGCAGAGAAATACCCCGAAAGTTACGACCATTCTATTCCAGATGAACTAGTATATAGCGGAAAGAAACGTTTAGACGAGAAAGAAGAAGAGACGGGAGTCACTATCGGGCAACTGATTCTCTCCCCCACTCGCACTTATGCCCCAGTAATCAAGGACATACTTGGCAAGCACAGAAAAGACATTCACGGGATGGTGCATTGCACAGGTGGAGCACAAACAAAAGTGCTTCATTTTGTCGGAGACAACTGTCATGTCGTGAAAGACAACATGTTCCGTGTGCCACCGTTGTTCAGGATCATACAACAGCAAAGCAAAACTGATTGGAGGGAGATGTACAAGGTGTTCAATTGCGGACATCGTATGGAGATTTATGTTGACGCTAGCATCGCAAGCGATATTATCAACATAAGCAAAAAATACAATATCGACGCTCAGATCGTCGGGCACATTGAAGAAGGAGAAAAATCACTGACCATAAAGTCGGAATACGGAACATTTGAATATAAATAAACAACAAGATAAATGCCACACACATATTTCTTATCTCTTTGGTTGCTAATGAGCATTTTCATGCCTTCATCGCTATTTGCATATTCAGATAGCGGAAAGGTACACATATACAAAGGCTCATCGACATACAGCTCCGACATCATATATACATGGGACGGGAAGCACCTTTACAAAGGCGCATCCACATACCATTCAGATATATTATACACATGGGATGGCAAGCACCTATATAAAGGTCCGAGCACATACCGCTCCGACATCCTATTTACCTCCGACGGGAAATACGTCTATAGAGGCTCAACCACATACCAGAGCGACATCATCGCCACCTACGACGGCAAACACATATACAGAGGAGCGAGCACATATCACACAGACATCATACTCACTACCGATGCCGACCATGTGTATAATGGCTCAAGCACATATTCAAGTAACATTCTGCTTACATGGGACATGAAAATCCCCACAGCAGTTTTATTAGCAATAATTCTATGATTGAGGGAAACAGCATCCTACAGAAACTCGACGGTCTTGAAAGCCGTTACGAAGAAGTGTCAACACTTATCACCGACCCGGCTGTCATTGCCGACCAAAGCCGATACGTGAAATTAACGAAGGAATATAAAGACCTTAGCGACATCATGAATGCCCGCAAAAGGTATATTGCATGTCTCGACGGAATACGGGAAGCAAAAGACATTCTTGCTAACGAGACCGATCCCGACATGAAGGAAATGGCACGTGAGGAGTTAGCCGCAAACGAAGCCATGCATCCTCAGATTGAGGAAGAGATAAAAATGGCGCTCATACCCAAGGACCCTGAAGATGCTAAAAATGTTCAGATGGAGATACGAGCAGGCACAGGAGGCGATGAAGCATGTCTCTTCGCCGGCGATCTCTTCCAGATGTATAAGAAGTTCTGCGATTCCAAAGGATGGACACTCTCTATAACATCAGTGTCAGAGGGCGCTGTAGGCGGATATAAAGAAATCGACTTCGCAGTAAGCGGTGCCGATGTATATGGCACGCTGAAATACGAGTCAGGTGTGCACCGTGTGCAACGAGTACCTGCTACAGAGACGCAAGGACGCATGCACACATCGGCAGCAACCGTCGCCGTATTGCCCGAAGCCGACAAGTTTGAGGTCAACATAAACGAAGGTGAGATTAAATGGGACACATTCCGCTCGTCGGGAGCTGGCGGACAGAATGTAAACAAGGTGGAATCTGGCGTCAGACTCCGATACATGTGGAAGAACCCCAATACCGGTGAGACGGAAGAAATACTCATCGAATGCACCGAGACACGTGACCAACCCAAGAATAAGGAGCGTGCACTGTCGCGACTCTATACGTTCATTTACGACAAAGAGCATCAAAAATACATCGACGACATCGCATCGCGACGAAAGAGTCTTGTGTCAACAGGCGACCGCTCGGCAAAGATTCGCACTTACAACTTCCCCCAAGGGCGCGTGACTGATCATCGTATCGGATACACCACTCACGACTTGCAGGGATTTCTCGGTGGCGACATACAGGCAATGATCGACGCACTGACCGTTGCCGAGAATGCCGAGAGAATGAAGGAAACTGAACTATAGCAATTTGACTTCATCGAATTTCTTTCACAATTTATCACTTATCACTTTATTGTGTATTATGAACAAGAAAGAACTCATTCATCAGATATTCAGCAAGGAAACATTTCTATGCGTAGGTCTCGATACCGACATGAACAAGATTCCCACGCACCTACTTGCGAGCGACGACCCGATCTACGACTTCAACCGCGCCATCATCGACGCCACCGCACCCTACGCCATTGCCTACAAGCCCAACCTGGCTTTCTACGAGATGTATGGCGTGAAAGGCCTGCAGAGCTTCGAAAAGACGGTGGAGTACCTGAAGACCAACTACCCCACCCAGTTCATTATCGCCGATGCCAAGCGCGGCGACATCGGCAACACCTCTGCAATGTACGCCCGCACATTCTTCGACCTCTACGACGTCGACGCCGTAACCATCGCGCCCTACATGGGTGAAGACAGCGTGACACCGTTCCTCGGAAGGCAAGACAAATGGGTGATACTCCTCGCACTGACAAGCAACCGCGGCGCCACCGACTTCCAGACCATCATTGCAAGCAATGCTCAGCCACTATACGAGACGGTTATCAGGAAGTCGCAAGAGTGGGCTACCGACGAAAACATGATGTACGTGGTAGGTGCGACACGCGGTGAGATGTTCAAGGACATCCGTCGCATCGCCCCCAACCACTTCCTCCTCGTTCCTGGCATCGGAGCCCAGGGAGGTGCGCTCGACGACGTGTGTCGCTATGGCATGAATGCCGATTGCGGACTCATTGTCAACAGCTCACGCGGCATCATCTACGCCTCCAACGGTGACGACTACGCCCAAGCCGCCGCCGCCAAAGCCCGCGAGATACAGCAGGAAATGGCGAGAGCCCTGAGTCAACGATAGAACACCACAAAAGAAAAGCCAATATAACAAAATATCGGAATATATAATGGGAGACGAATTATATATTCCGAAAAACTAACTTACTGAACACTTCTGAATAAAGAGCCTCTTTAATGCATTAAACGGGCTCTTTATTGGCATTAAAAGGCCTCTTTACCGGCAATAGAAAGGCCCGTTAATGAAAGATGACATTTCATAATGCAAAGCAAGAGGATTAAAAATAAAAAACTATGTTTTTATTTTGTACTCCGCTCGGTTTGCATTATCTTTGCAGTTGGAAACAATAATATAATAAAAAATATGGAATTTATTGCAAAACAGATAGCAGATCTTATCGGCGGACGGATAGAGGGCGATGAGAATGCTGTGGTGAATAGTTTCGCGAAAATAGAAGAAGGGCACGAGGGGGCTATCTCTTTCCTCTCGAACCCCAAATATACCCATTATGTGTATGACACCCAATCGAGCGTCGTGCTTATTGGCAACGACGTAGTTCTGGAGCGCCCGGTGAAGGCTACTCTTATACGCGTGGCAAATGCCTATGAGAGTGTGGCCAAACTGCTGCAGATGTACCAAAGCATGCAGCCAAAGCCGACAGGGATAAGCTCTATGGCATTTATCGACTCGTCGGCTACTATTAGCGAGAATTGCTACGTCGGAGCCTTTGCATACATAGGCAAGAACGTGAGCATAGGAAAGGGTTCGATTGTCTATCCGCATGCCGTGATTATGGACGGAACAGTGATAGGCGACGAGTGCACGATTTATCCTAACGTGAGCATCTATCACCATTGTAAGATTGGCAACCGCGTGACACTCCATTCGGGAGCTGTCATCGGTGCCGACGGCTTTGGTTTCGCACCTACGGCGGAGGGCTACTCAAAGATACCGCAGATAGGCAATGTAGTCATTGATGACGACGTTGAGATTGGTGCTAATACATGCGTTGACCGCTCCACGATGGGCTCCACACGTGTCGGCAAGGGTGTGAAGCTTGATAATCTTGTTCAGGTGGCACACAACTGCGAGGTGGGTGCCAACACTGTGATGTCGGCACAAGCAGGAATGGCTGGTAGCACTAAGATAGGTGAATGGTGCATGGCAGGAGGTCAGGCAGGATTCTCGGGACACATAAAGGTTGCCGACAAATCGTTCATCGGTGCTCAATGTGGAGTAATCGGAAACACGAAATCGGGTGAGCAACTCATAGGAAGTCCCGCAATGGATGCAAAAGAGTATTTCCGTGCATTTGCCGTTTATCGCCGTCTGCCTGATATTTATAAGCAAATCGGACAGATGCAAAAAGAAATAGAGAAATTGAAAAGCGGAGAGTAAAAAGGGATTATCATTCGATATTCGATATTAACTCGAAACTTGTATTTACGCATAACGAACAATATGGAAACAAACAATAAACAAAAAACACTGGGTGGTAGTTTCTCGCTTTACGGCAAGGGACTTCACACGGGTTTGAACCTTACTGTAACATTCAATCCTGCTCCAGAGAACAGCGGGTATGTTATCCAGCGCATCGACATGGAAGGACAACCGACCATTGAGGCTATTGCTGAGAACGTAACCGACACACGCCGCGGCACAGTGCTTGAGAAGGGTGCCGTGAGGGTATCGACAGTAGAACATGGACTCTCTGCTCTCTATGCCTTAGGCATCGACAATTGCCTTATTCAGGTTAATGGTCCGGAATTCCCTATCCTCGACGGCTCTGCAGCGATGTATGTGGAAATGATTCAGAAAGTGGGCATTCATGAGCAAAACGCCCAGAAAGACTTCTATATCATAAAGCACAAAATAGAGGTAAAGGATCAGAACGGCTCGTGTATTACCATACTTCCCGATGAGGAGTTTAGCGTGACGGCAATGTGTTCTTTTGAGTCGAAATTCATCAGCAGCCAGTTTGCAACACTCGACAAGATAGAGACTTATGCCACAGAGATTGCTCCGGCAAGAACATTTGTGTTTGTCAGAGACATTATGCCTTTGCTCGAGGCAAACCTGATAAAAGGAGGCGACCTGACTAATGCCATCGTGATTTATGAGCGTGAGGTGACACAAGAAAAGCTCGACAAACTAGCCGACATATTAAATGTACCTCACATGGATGCCACCAAAATCGGATACATACAGCCTCGACCACTGATGTGGGACAACGAGTGCACACGCCATAAACTTCTCGACATCATTGGTGACATGGCTTTGATAGGACGCCCGATAAAGGGACGCATCATTGCAACACGACCAGGGCATACAATCAACAATAAGTTTGCAAGACTCATGCGAAAGGAAATCAGAAAGCACGAGGTTCAGGCACCATCGTATGATCCTGACGAAGAGCCCATAATGAACAATGAGCATATTCGCCAACTGCTACCCCACCGCTATCCTATGCAACTTGTTGACAAGGTGATTGCCATTGGACCTTCCACAATTGTGGGAGTGAAGAACGTCACGGCAAACGAGCCTTTCTTCCAAGGACATTTCCCCAATGAGCCAGTCATGCCTGGTGTACTACAGATTGAAGCAATGGCACAATGTGGCGGGCTGCTTATTCTCGGGCAACTTGAAGATCCTGAAAAGTGGTCGACGTATTTCCTTAAAATTAATGATGTCAAATTCCGCAAGAAGGTAGTACCAGGCGACACTTTGATATTCAAGGTTGAATTGCTAAGCCCCGTAAGACATGGCATCAGTTCAATGAAAGGCTATATGTTTGTCGGTGACCAGATTGTTTCGGAAGCAACATTCACCGCACAGATTATTAAGAACAAAGAATGATTATTTAAAAAAAGATATATGAACCAAATTCATCCATTGGCAGTAGTAAACCCGGGAGCGAGACTCGGTGATGGAAATATTATCGGTCCGTTCTGTGTTATTGACGACAATGTAGTTATCGGCGACAACAATAATCTGATGAACGGTGTCACCATTCACACTGGGGCAAGAATAGGCTCGGGAAATGAATTCTTTCCTGGTGCAAGTATCTCCACCAAACCGCAAGACCTGAAATTCAAGGGCGAAGAAACGACATGTCAGATAGGCGACAACAACTCGATAAGAGAGAATGTTACCATTTCGCGTGGCACTGCCTCGAAAGGTACAACCATAGTGGGCAACAACTGTCTGCTGATGGAAAACATGCACGTCGCACACGATTGCGTATTAGGGTCGAACCTAATTATCGGCAACTCGACAAAGTTCGCAGGCGAGGTCGTGGTTGACGACAATGCAATTATCTCCGGAAGTGTACTAGTACACCAGTTCTGCCGTATCGGAGGGTATGTAATGATACAAGGAGGATGCCGATTCTCACAAGACATTCCCCCGTTTATCATTGCAGGAAAAGAACCTACAAGATATTGCGGACTTAACCTGATAGGCTTGAGAAGGAGAGGATTTTCGAACGAGACAATAGAGAAAATACACGAAGCCTATCGTATCATTTACGGAAAGGGACTTATTGCCGAGGCAATAGAAGAGATTAAAAACACTATCGAGGTAACACAAGAGATACAATACATCATCGACTTCGTAACAGCATCCCAGAGGGGTATCATCAGATAACCATTACATAATGCAATATGCCTCACAGAAAGAAACTCATAGTAATCGTGGGACCTACCGGTGTGGGGAAAACAGATTATTGCATTGACATGGCAAAAGAGTTAGGCACATGCATACTCAATGCCGACTCGAGGCAGATATATTCGGAACTGAAGATTGGCACTGCATCGCCTACTGAAGAACAAATGAGGCAAGTGAAGCACTATTTCGTGGGAACACGTTCGGTCACAGAATATTACAATGCCTCAATGTATGAGCAGGATGTGCAAGATGTCCTAAACGATGTGTTTAAGGAAAAAGACACAGCAATACTCTCTGGTGGCTCAATGATGTATATTGATGCCGTTTGCAATGGGATAGACGACATTCCTACTGTTGACGATGCCACTCGAACGTTGATGAAAAGACGACTTGCGGAAGAAGGGCTTGATGTCTTGGTTGATGAACTTAAAAGACTCGACCCTGAGCACTACAAGATAGTTGACAAGAAAAATCCAAGGCGCGTTGTGCATGCTCTTGAAATATGTCACATGACAGGACATACATACACCTCATTCAGAAAGAACATAAAGAAAGAGCGGCCCTACGACATCGTAAAGATTGGACTTAACAGACCACGTGAGGAGATGTACGACAGAATAAACCGACGCGTATACAACATGATAGACAACGGGCTTATTGAAGAAGCCCATAGTCTGCTACCAATGAGGCATTTGAACGCGCTCAACACCGTTGGATATAAAGAGATGTTCGACTATTTTGATAATATTATCACACTGGAAGAAGCAATCCGACGAATACAATCAAACACCCGACGATACATGCGAAAGCAACTGACATGGTTCTCACATGACAAAGACATCGAGTGGAAGAATTTATAAAACAGATGAAAAAGTATACTGACATAATCAAGAAAAAGATCGTTTTGGCTTATCAATGGTATAAGAGTCTCTATACCAGAAGCAAATGGTATGTCAAGCTCGCCACTGCACTAGTGTCCTTCTTCATCCTATTTGCCCTTTATCTGATTGCCGTCGATATCAATTTCCTATGGCTGTTCGGCAAATCGCCAGGCTTTAGCAGCATTAAGGACCCAGTAACATATCAGGCTTCGGAGATATATAGTGCCGATGGAAAACAAATCGGCAAGTTCTTTAGCGTAAACCGCACACCAGTCAGTTATGAAGAGGTGAACCCTGCGTTCTGGCAAGTACTTATCGACACAGAAGACGAGCGATTCTATCGCCATCGCGGTATAGACTTTACTGGAATATTTGCCGCAGCAAAGGATGCTATCATGCACGATGATGCACGTGGTGCATCCACAATAACACAGCAACTTGCAAAAAACATGTTTAAGGTGCGCACCGATTACTCCACAGGACTTCTTGGGAAGATACCGGGGTTAAGGTTGCTCATCATGAAAAGCAAGGAATGGATAATAGCCACCAAACTAGAGATGCTATATAGCAAGCGTGAGATTCTTTCAATGTATGCCAACACTGTTAGTTTCGGCTCAAATGCCTATGGTATAAAAACAGCAAGTAAGACTTATTTCGACATCACCCCCGACAGGCTAAACACTCAACAGTCGGCAACACTTGTGGGCATGCTCAAAGCAACAACCACATACAACCCTATCTCACACCCCGAGAACAGTCTAAAACGCAGAGATGTGGTGTTGGCAAACCTGCTCCGCAAAAAACATATAACCGAAGCGGAATACGATAGTCTTACGCAATTGCCCATGGGACTTAACTACAATGTAGAAACCAACTACGACGGACAGGCACAATACTTCCGCGAGGCAGTGGGCGACTATATCCGTGAATGGTGCAAAGACAATGGTTACGATCTCTACAGAGACGGATTGAAGATCTATACTACGCTCGACTCACGCATGCAGAAATATGCCGAAGATGCAGCTATCAGCCAGATGCGACTGATACAACGCAGCTTCAACAGCCATTGGCAGGGCATGAACCCATGGGCTGATAAAAGTGGTAAGGAGATAAAGGGATTCATTGAGCGAATCGCAAAACGCGAACCATATTATAAATACCTTGCGAAAAAGTACGATGGTAATCGCGATTCCATCAACTACTACATAAACAAGCCTCACACCGTTAGACTATTCGACTATGCCAATGGGCATATAGAGCGCGAGATGTCGATGCTTGATTCAATACGTTACATGGTACGGTTCATGCATTGTTCAATGGTAGCGATGGAACCAAATACCGGAGAGGTGAAGGCATGGGTTGGCGATATCGACTTCAGCATGTGGAAATACGACAAAGTAAGGGGACGTCGCCAACCGGGCTCTACATTCAAGCTCTTCGTATATACCGAAGCAATGAACCAAGGACTGACTCCATGCGATAAACGACGCGACGAACCTCTGTCGATGAAGGTTTACGACCCACAGCAGAGAAAGGAGATAAACTGGAGTCCGTCGAACGCAAACGGATATTTCACCTACGACTCCATCCCTCTTAAGAATGCTTTTGCACGAAGCATCAACTCCGTGGCTGTGAGGCTAGGACAAGAACTAGGCATTAAGCGCGTGGCAGAGACAGCAAGGGCAATTGGCATCACGAGTAAACTCGATGAGACACCATCGCTGGCATTAGGAGCAAGCGATGTCAGTCTGCTTGAATTAGTATCTGCATATTCAACTATTGCCGCTAACGGTATGCATCGCTCCCCTAAACTCGTCACACGCATCGAGGACAGCAAAGGACGTGTGGTCTATACCGATGAGGAGAAGCCACACCCCGCCCTGTCGCGACGCACAGCATTCTTCATGCAGCGACTACTGTGCGGAGGACTCACAGAACCTGGTGCCACATCGATGGGACTAAGAGGCTATGTCGACGAATTCCCCGATACTGAATGGGGAGGAAAGACAGGTACATCGAACAATCATTCCGATGCATGGTTCATGGCTGTCAGCCCTAAACTTGTTGTAGGCTCATGGGTAGGTGGTGAGTATCGCTCCATTCATTTCCGCACGGGAGCACTCGGACAGGGTAGCCGCACTGCTCTGCCCATCTGTGGACGCTTTATTAAAAAAGTGCTGGCAAACAAGGCTTTCAAAAAATATCATGCCAAGTATGACGAGTTAAACGACCCGGAGATAAAAGAGGATATGTATGGTTGTCGTGGATACACACATACACCGCGATACAACTATTCCGACGACGATTCTCTGTTTGTATATCATGCCGAGGAACTGGGTGAGAACCTGCCTTCATCAGGGTCATCGCAGGCTCCTGCAGGGACATCGGAAAACATCTCATCCGAGGCACCAAAGCTGGAATAGAAACAAAATGACGAAATAAAACACCGTGAGACGGTAGCTTGAAAAATGGAGACATCATGCAAAACTATCAGTTACATGCATGATGTTTTCTTTTTAGATAATAGCATTTCCACTTATATGCAAAATAGCAACTCCTACGAGTATGGAAACCCATTAACTCACAACGTTCAGCAATCAGAATGGGAGTCCCACTGCAAAGTGCCAAGCAATGTCGCGTGAAAAGCGTGGATAGAATATCGGGAAATGCTCATGGCTGTTCTTATAAACAGGATTGACGGCCTTCATACCGGCATCGAAACGTATAACGAAGTAGTCGAGGTTAAGCCTGATACCTAATCCATAGCTGGCGGCTATCTGCTTGTAGAACGACTTAAAGCGAAACTGCCCTCCTGGCTGGTCGTCGTAATTGCGCAGAGTCCATATATTACCCGCATCGACAAACGCAGCGGCAGAGAATTTCCAGAATAACTTTGTGCGCAACTCTGCCGACAAATCGAGCTTCATATCACCAGTGTGAGTGATGAAGTCGATTCTGCCGTCACCACCCGAATAGCCACCAGGCCCTACCTCGCGCACTCCCCATCCACGCAATGAGTTTGCACCTCCTGAGAAGTATCGTTTCTCAAATGGGAGTATCTTGCTGTTACCGTATGGACAGGCTATTCCAAAGGCTGCATGAAGTGCAAGAGTATTCACATCGTCAAGTATAATATGACGGGCATAGTCAATGTCGAACTTAGCATATTGCGCGAAGGCAATGCCGAAAAGAGTGTACTGCCCATCGGAATTCCTTTCTGCGCCAAAAAGCGATGACGCGCTCTGCAGTATGTTACCTGCTGTCTCAAGATTTATTCGTAGCGAGTGGTTGCGGATAGAGCGAAGATACGACACACCGATTTTCAATATGAACAAGTCCTCGTAGTTATATTTCAGTATGGCGTTTCTACTGCTGAGGCTATCGATATAGTCGTGCTTGAATGTGTCGGATATCCACGGCATGCGGATGTAATTAAGGTCTGCCACATCTATTCGCCACGACGTTCCGTTGTCGGGGTTCATCCATCTGTAACGCCATGCTGCCGATAGCACACGGCGATGAAACTCGGGACGGTTCTGAAGGTTATATGCCATCGACAGCTCCGAAGATGCTTTCGAGTTGCGTTTGAATCGTTTCCTCACTATCGGAGCCACCAAACGAGGGAACAGAATCTTTGCCTCCACACCATACTCCTCGTAGTTATGATTTTGATAGCCCTCAAGACCGGTGATTGCTTCGAATGCCACACGTGCCTCAAGACTGAACACTTCGCTACCTCGGAAGAAGTTGCGATTCTGGTATGTCACAACTCCTGCTGCTCCCAGGTCGCCCGCGGTATTGGTGCCCTCTGGTTGGAAGGAGATAGTGCTCGGTCGGCTTGTGTCGATCATCACATCGGCATCGAGCAAGAGTGTGTCTGGATGCTCGCGGAACTTCACATTGGTGTATTTCACTGCCGACAAACGCGAGAGATTGTTATATGTAGCCGTAAGGTCAGTAGAGCTAAACGGCATGTGGCTGCGCAGTGCGATATTGTCGCTGAGCACGCCCGACCTGAGGTTGACCTTAGGGCTCTCTCCTGCCGGCACCACGCGTATGGTATCGATGAAATATTGCGGATGTGGCTGTTCGGGTGACGTAGCACTCGCCTTGTATGGCAGCACATGCATGGTCAGAGCCACCTCATTAGAGCCTGCTACGGTATCGGCATCGAAGGTGATGAACTCACGGTGGAAGCGGTAGTAGCCCATGCTCGTGAGCATATTTGTCACCCTCTTACGCTCTGCGTCGAGCAAAGCTACGCTCAGTATATCACCCTTATGGAGCGTTATGTCGTCGGGCACTATCACTGCCGACAATGCCTCGTCATCGACTTTCAGACTTACATCGCCGATAACATACGGCGTGCCAGGATGTAGGGTATATGTAGCCTTCAGGCTCTTGCCACGTGTCTTTGTGTCGAGCGATACCTTCGAGTGCATATACCCCATGTTGTGCATAGCCATGAGCAGATCGTTGGCAGAACGGTCGGCAAGCAGTGTGTCGAACACCACGGGAGCCTCGCCCATACCGCGGATGGTGCGGTTGATCCATTTCGTGGTGTCGCGGCCCGAGAGCGAATAAATGAACAGGGGGAACTTAACCAGCGAGAACCACTTCGAGTTTGGTTTCTGCCTGACATACTGTGAAAGCAAAGACGCATCCACATCGCTGTTGTCCGACTTCACATCGACGCTCGACAGCATATACTGCCCATCGGGAAGGAATCGCGTGGCTGAACATGCACCGAGCATAACCACTGCAAGTACGCATAGTGTGAGACGTATAATTAGTTTCTTTGCTCTCATATATCTTGCGAAATTATAAAAAAATCTGTAGCGGACAAACTAATTTGTAAAATATTTTTTCCTTGCTTCACTATTGCCGTCCTCTCTCATGGCATTGTAAAGAGTAAGTTATTAGATAATATACAAAGGTATCGTTTATCCCTTTACATTACCTTCAAATAATTTTGCTAGCAAAATTTTCATTAAAGAGGCCTTTTAATGGCATTAAAGAGCCTTTCTATTCGAAATTTTGCTAGCAAAATTTCTGGAAGGGCATTTTGCATCCGTAATATACTTGCCGTTTTTGTCGAAAATGAAAAGGGATTTAGTTTCACTGATTAGATAATGTATTTTTCAAAAGGTTGCATTGAAGCGAAAAAAGATATGATTTTCTTTTGCCCTGCACGTCATTTTTCTTAAATTTGCACTGGTTAATAAAACATGCGACAACAGCTATCATAGCAATGCTGGCATAAAAGTCGCATGTGGTGTTCGATTAAGATGACACTGACATGATAAGCAAGGCGAAGATAAAACTCATACACTCGCTTGAGAATAAGAAGGGGCGCTGCGACGAGGGACTGTTTGTTGCCGAGGGTCCGAAGATTGTAGCCGATATGATGGCACGGGCACGACCACGTCTTATAGTCGCCACAACCGACTGGGCAGAATATCCGAGTGTGTCAGAGAGATATGCAGAAGTGCTGATAGAATGCTCTGCAGACGAGCTCTGCAGAGCCAGTCTGCTGAAGACACCGCAATCGGTTCTGGCGCTCTTTGCCGTCGACGACTTCATCACAAAAGCCTCCCTACCCTCGCCCCATAAGTTGAGCATCGCGCTCGATGCCGTGCAAGACCCAGGCAACCTGGGCACCATAATAAGGATAGCCGACTGGTTTGGCATCGAAGACATCTTCCTTGGCGAAGGATGCGCCGACCCCCTAAACCCGAAAGTGGTGCAGGCCACGATGGGCAGCTTGGCAAGAGTGAACATCTGCCAGACAAACCTCGTGGATATGATTGGGCAGATGAGCAACGACTTTCCCATCTATGGTACAACACTCGACGGTAGAAACATATATAAGGAGAGCCTGACAGGCACGGGGCTGATAGTGATGGGCAACGAAGGCAACGGCATCTCGCAAGAGATAAAAGACCGTCTTACTCACAAACTATACATTCCTAATAATCAACATTGTACCACCGCGCCAGATAGTCTAAATGTGGCAGTGGCAACAGCTATAACATGTGCAGAATTTAGAAGACGACAATTATGACAGAGGAGATTCTATACAAACGACGCTCATCGATTGCATGCCTGGCAGATGCACTCGACTTGATGAACAACAACATAGCCACCATCTTGCGCAAGTGCTGGCCATACATGCTGGCAACGGCATTGCTGTCGGCAGCAATCGTCACGGCAATGATAAATATCTTTGCAGGAAAGCCGCTGATGATAAACGGCATCGTCACTGCTGCAGCATCTGTCGCGGCAATTGTGGCATACTCGCTGTTTTATGGGAAAATCATCTCAGGTCTGTCGGGAGACAGCTTCATCGACACATCGAAAAGAATTGCAATGTTCATGCTCATAATGATTGCCGTGACAGTAGTTTTCATAGCCTTAGTCTATGGCATCGGATACGCTCTGGGAGTGGTTGCAATAAATCATCTGTCGATACTCAAACACATCAACATCATTGTCACCATCCTGAGCATACTGGTCTCGGTAGCATTCATCGTTGTACTGATTCCTTTCGTATATGTAGGAATGAAATACTTCTACGGCAACACAACGGTGAGGAAATTCTGCAAAGAATACAAGACAGGGATGCACTATTTCTTCTACATTCTCGGCACATCATTACTTTTATTGTTTGTCATAGCTATTATTGGAACCATTGTAGGCCTGCCCATAACCATCCTATTCAACGCAGCCATCAGTTCGTCTGCCAGCACAATGATTGGCGACCCGAGCGATCTGCCAAGCAATTTCAGCACACTGACGTTTGCGGTTGCCTTCGTGGTATCGCTTATTTACGCACTGATATCAATATGGGAATTACTGGTGGCAAGATATATTTATGGCTCGATAGAGAAAAGGAAAGAGATGCAGTCCCAAGCAGACAAAGTTGAGTAAAAGCGCTGAAAACCTTATAATTTAAAACGATGGGGCTTCTTTGCAGGGCGAGGTATCGACGAGTCGGTACTCCCCACGGGGCCACCGGCAACCTTGTTCTTATATGAATTCCAACGCGAAATGATGGAATCAACATATCCTGCCGTCTCACTGCCACGCATGTATCCATATTTCACCACCTCGTCGGTGTAGTATTTGCTGTCGGAAAGAAGCAGCACATACTTTCTCACATCGCTCCAACTCTTTGCATTGCCACCATATTTGCGTGTCAGCGCCATTGCGTCGCGGATATGATTATAGCCGCCGTTGTACGATGCAAGCACAAACTTCTTCCTCTCCGCAGAGCTCTCAATATCGCGGAACTGTGCCGACAGCTCCTTTATATAGCGCGTTGCCGCTTCGATATTCCTCTCCGCATTCCACACATCACCCGACGACATACCCAGATGACTGGCAGTTGAAGGCATAATCTGCATCAGTCCCTGTGCTCCTGCCCATGAGACAGCTCTGACATCGAATGCCGATTCCTGATAGCATTGAGCAGCAAGCAGACGCCAGTCGAAACCGGCAACAGACGCATACTGCTTGAAGTAGGCATCGTAGGAGGAGATGATGCCGTGTTCGGAATCTTGCATCGGCGAATACACATGGCGAGTGACATATGGGCTGGTATTCATCCTCTTCATCTCACTCTCCACCTCGGCAAGAATCTTTGCATCGTACCAGCCATTCAACGTGTCGGCAAGCGACTTATTTCCCGTCGACACCGCCCACTGTGAAGAGTCGGATTTTGCCATGCCGCAGAATAGAATATCATCCTTAAAGTCTTGGCATAGCACCGACGACTTAACGAGTTGAAGCACAGCTACATCACCTTCTCTGTTTCTTAATCTGTTCAACACCTCGGCGGTATCTTTGCACAACTCAACACGCAGCGACACCCCAACATGCTTTGCAAACTTCTCGCATGCCAGAAATTGCGTTCCTGCGTCACGTCCGTGGTAATCAAAATATGTATCGGGGCCAGAGATGGTGAGCACAATCATCTCGCCATTCAACTGTATATCAGAAAACTGAATATCATCAACAGCTGCCACACCAACATCAAGAGTCTCGCCCCAGATGGTAGTGCGCTCCGTCTCCTTCTTGCATCCAACGAGGGAAAACAGAAGGGCAAATAGCAGATATACTGATATATGTCGTTTCACAGCCGCAAAATTAACACATTATTTATATATAAACACCATTATTGTAGAAAGAAAAAGGCTTTTTTAAGAAAATTCAACACGATAAAAGACAACGAAAAGCGGTAAAAAATGATTTGTAAACGAAAAAACATGATGAAAAAGTTTACAATGACGAGAAATAATTGTACTTTTGTGCACTATAAACAACGTTATTAATCTAAGCAATTAAAACTAACATTAACTTTATAAAACATTATGACATTTACAATGATTATCCAACTGCTGATTGTGCTGTTAGCTCTTTGGGTTGGCTCACGCTATGGCAGTTTGGCTCTCGGTGCCATCTCTGGTATCGGTCTTGCGATTTTGGTATTCGGTTGGGGTCTTAAGCCTGGCACACCACCTACCGACGTTATCTACATCATCATTGCTGCAGTAACCTGCGCTGGTGTTCTTCAAGCATCGGGAGGTATGGACTGGATGATACAGATTGCTGAGAAAATGCTCCGCAAACATCCCGACCGTATTACATTCCTCGCACCGCTGTGCACATTCTTCCTTACTGTGCTTGTGGGAACAGGACACGTGGTTTACACACTCATGCCTATTATCTGCGACATCTCGCTGAAGAAAGGCATTCGCCCGGAACGCCCTTGCGGAGTGGCAAGTATCGCATCGCAGGTAGGTATCACCTGTTCGCCTATTGCTGCTGCCGTAGTGGCATTCTCATCCATCTCAAGCGCAAACGGCTATGAGGTAAACAACCTGCAAATCATCATGGTAACAATCCCGGCATGTGTATGCGGACTTATGCTTGCTGCGGCAGCATCGTATCACAGGGGAAAAGACCTTGACAAAGACCCTGAATTCCAAAGGAAGATTGCCGACCCAGAGCAATATGCATATATCTACGGAAACAAGGCCACAACCCTCGACAAGAAGATTTCACCCGATGCCAAGCATGCTGTTTACATTTTCCTCGGAGCATTGGCAATAATCGTCTTCTTCTCTATCATGCAAATGGCTGGACATAACATTTTGCCTGTATATGAGACAGACAAAGGTCCGAAACCCTTGGCAATGAATATTGTCATCCAGATACTCATGATATCGGCAGCCGCTCTGATGATTATCTTCTGCAAGGCAAAGCCAAAGAAAGCAGTAGCCGGTGCCGTATGGCAGAGCGGAATGGTTGCCGTGGTTGCCATCTATGGTATCGCATGGCTTGCCGACACCTATTTCTCTAACTATATGCCTGAGATGCAGGCTATGTTGAAAGACTTGGTGCAAGCTTATCCTTGGACAATAGCAATAGCATTCTTCCTTGTCAGTGTACTTATTAACTCGCAGGGAGCTGTGGTTGTGGCAATGCTTCCCCTCGCCTATTCGCTTGGTATTGAGGGATGGATATTGCTCGGTGTGCTGCCAAGCGTATATGGCTACTTCTTCATTCCAAACTATCCATCAGACATTGCTACCGTGAACTTCGACCGTTCGGGCACCACAGTGATTGGCAAATACCTGCTCAACCACTCATTTATGATGCCAGGACTCATAAGTGTCATCACAAGCACAATAGTAGCTTACGGACTATCATACCTCTTCACACATGTGTTTGGTATTATATAATATTGCAAACAAATAGATTTTGTAAAAGTTTTTTATTTATTGAACACGAAGCGGATAGACAAACCCAAGCCTATCCGCTTTTTATTATTGTAACAAAAAAGATGACATCCCACATCTGGAATGCCATCATCATTTATGCTGTAGTGAGTAATGCGACCTTAGAACGGCAGGTCATCGTCAGTTCCTTCAGCAGGTGTTTCCTGCGGTGGGAACGGATTGTCAGCTACAGGAGCAGGATTGTTCTCAGCAGGAGCCGAGTTAAACACACCTGTAGCAGCTACAGGTGCAGCAGCGGGAGCACCCATGACACCGATTGATGCAGGATCAACTAAACGCACATCATAGGCACGGATGCTATTGAACCAACGACCATTGTATTCATGGGCATCAATATCGAAGAACACATCCACTTCCTGACCTATCTGTATGTTGAATCTATCAAGACGATCCTGACCAAATACAGAGAATACCATCTTGTGAGGGAAATTCTCATGAGTTTCTATAACAAAATCCTGAGCGACCCATTCGCCACGTGCGGAAGTTCCTTTACGAGCAGCAATTGCTGCGATAACTTTTCCTTGTAATTCCATGTTAATATCTTTTTTATATCTTTAATAATCTTATTTCGATTGCGAAATTAATAAAATAGTTCTAAAATCGGAAACTTTTCCTGTCATTTTTTTTGCTCGCCCAACGGATTTTTGTATTTTTGTACCTCAAAGACAATAAAAACAAATAAAACAAAAATACTCATGAGATTTACATTATCAAGCAGTGCGCTCAACAGCCGCCTGCAGACTTTGGCCAAAGTCATTAACTCTAAAAACACAATGCCTATTCTCGAATGCTTCATGTTCGAGGTGAATGGCAATACACTTAGCATCACCGCAAGCGACAGTGAGAATCTGATGCGCTCATCGGTAAACCTCGACGACCATGATGGAGAGGGACGCTTTGCTGTTCCAAATCGTACGATTCTCGATGCTGTGAAAGAACTTCCCGAACAACCACTTACTTTCAATGTGGACAATGTAACCAACCAGATAGTGATCAGCTACCAGAATGGTGTTTACAATTTCATGTTCCAGAGTGCTGAGGAATACCCAATCACACAAGGTGTCAGCGATGCTGCCAGCGTTATCACTGTTAGTTCGTCGATATTGAGCGACAACATCAACCGTTCTATTTTCGCGACAGCCATCGATGAGTTGCGCCCAGTAATGAACGGTATATACTTCGATCTCACACCTGAGAGCCTTGCTATTGTTGCCAGCGACGGGCACAAATTGGTAAGAAACAGGAATTTCAACGTGAAGAGCGAGACACCGGCATCGTTCATATTGCCGAAAAAGCCTGCCACTCTGCTGAAGAATGTGTTGGCAAAGGACGACAGCGATGTAGTTATAAAGTTCGATGACCGACGCGCAGAGATAAACTTTGCCGACGGCAAACTCGTATGCCGACTGATTGAAGGACGTTATCCGAATTACAACTCCGTAATTCCTAAAAACAATCCAAATCAGCTTACCATTGACAGAAAAGCAATGCTGAGCGCACTCCGCCGTGTGATGCCGTTCGCATCGGAAAGCAGCGAGCTTATCAGATTACATCTCGAAAGCGGAAAACTGGAGCTTTCATCTGAAGATATCGACTTCGCAACAAGCGCAAAAGAGACTCTTACATGCGAATACAATGGACAAAACATGAACATCGGATTTAAAGGTAGTTCACTCTCCGACATTCTCAGCAACCTTGAAGGCGATGAGATAACAATGGAACTCGCCGACCCAAGTCGTGCTGGAATAATCCTGCCTGCCGAAAAGCGAGAGGACGAGGATGTGCTGATGCTCATCATGCCTATTCTTCTAAACGACTAATATGAAACTAAACATAAATAAGCCCTTAGTAGTCTTCGACTTGGAGACTACGGGGCTTGATTTGGTTAACGACCGAATCATTCAAATTTCATACATAAAAATATTTCCCGACGGTAAGGAGAAACGCGATAACATCTTCGTAAATCCTCAAAAGCCGATACCGTCGGAAGTAGAATTGTTGACAGGAATAACAAACGCTGACGTCGCTTCGAAGCCTACATTCAAAGAAATAGCACAAAAATTAAAAGAAGAATTTGACGATTCCGATTTCGCCGGATTCAATTCCAATCATTTCGACATACCTATGCTTGCCGAAGAGTTTCTACGTGCAGGAATAGACTTCGACTTTACCAGTCGAAGACTCATCGATGCACAGACGATATTCCACCGCATGGAACGACGCAACCTTTCAGCAGCATATAAGTTCTATTGCGGACGCAGTATGGACGAAGATTTTACCGCTCACCGTGCTGACGAGGATACAGAAGCAACATACAGGGTACTGATGGGGCAACTTGATATGTACAACCCCGAGACTCAGGAAGATAAAGAAAAACTGCTGCCAAACGACATGGACACACTCGCTGAGTTCTCAAAGACAAACGATAATGTAGACTTTGCCGGAAGAATAATCTGGAAAGACATGATCGATAAAGAAGGAAAACCCGTTCTCGAAAAAAATGGAAAGCCAAAACGTCAGGAGGTCTTTAACTTTGGCAAGCACAAAGGAAAACCTGTTGTTGAAGTTCTCAAAGACGACCCAGGGTATTACGGTTGGATTCTTGCAGGCGATTTTACATACAACACCAAACAGGTTCTGACAAGAATAAGGCTCAAAGAACTGGCTAAAAAAGCCGCTAAATCACAATAAAATGCCATTGACATGAGAAAGTCCAAATTCGTATTCAACTTATTGACATTAATCATCATTGCATTGTTTGCTTCGACCAAAATCGAGGCACAAGAGCTTAATGCGACAATTAAAATCAATCACAACCAAATACAAGGCACCGATGCCAGTGTCTTCGAGAATCTGGAGCAGACACTAAATCAATATGTCAATGACAAACAATGGACAAACCTGCAATTCAAACGCAATGAGAGAATTGATTGCACATTCAACATTACGGTAACAAAATACGATATTGTGTCGAATACTTTCAACTGTAAGGCAATTATACAAGCAAACCGACCAGTTTACAACTCAGCCTATTCCACTACGTTCTACAAGAATACAGACAATGATTTCAACTTCGAATTTGCTCAATTCGACCAGATAGAGTTTAACGAAGAACTTGTTGACAATCAACTGACTGCACTATTTGCATACTATGCATTTCTTATTATCGGCATGGACTTGGACACATTCGCTCCAAACGGTGGAGAAGATGTACTACAGAGATGTATGAATCTGGCTAACAACGCACAAAACCTGAACTTTGCGGGTTGGAAGGCATTCGACGATGATAAGAACAGATATGCATTCATTAATGACTATCTTGATGCGTCAATGACTCCATTCCGTAAACTTCAATACGATTATTACAGAAGCGGACTCGACGAAATGGTGAACAATGCGGAGAGAGGACGCACTAATATCACAACCGCACTTGAGCAAGACTTGAAAAAATGTCACGAAAACCGACCGATGAGCATGCTCCCACAGATATGGACAGATTATAAAAAAGACGAGTTAGCGAACATCTATAAAGGAAAAGGCACTCAGAAAGAGAAAGAAAGTGCCTACGAAATCTTATTCGGAATAAATGCCAGCCAAAGCAATGCGTGGAACAAAATAAAAGAATAAATGCTGAGACATCTATATATACAAGGATTTACGCTCATCGACAAGCTCGACATTGAAATAAAATCAGGATTTACGGTTATCACGGGTGAAACAGGCGCGGGTAAAAGTATCGTGCTTGGTGCACTTGGGTTATTGCTTGGTAATCGCGCTGATGCAAAGTCAATAAAGACAGGGTGCGACAAATGTATTATAGAAGCCACTTTTAATCTCAGTGGATATAATCTCAAAGAAACTTTTGATAATCTCGAAATCGACTACGATGAAGAGGAATGCATTATCAGAAGAGAAATCAAAAGCAACGGAAAGAGTCGTGCGTTCATTAATGACACCCCAGTACAACTCACTGACTTAAAAGAAATTGGCTCTTCACTCGTAGATATACACTCCCAACACCAGAACCTTCTTCTAAAAAAGGAAGACTTCCAATTAAGTGTTGTTGATGTCATCGCAAAAGATGCCGAATTGCTGACGAAGTATAAAGAAGAATACGGCAACTATATCCAGGCCAAACATATATTGGAAGAAAAAAACAGAAAAATAGAAGAGGAAAAGGCTAACGAAGAGTTTATTCGCTATCAATATGAGGAATTATATGCTGCCGGTATTATTGAAGGTGAACAAGACGAGCTGGAAAAAGAAATAGCTCTGATTGAGCACAACGAGGAGATCAAGGAATCTTTATATACGATAGATCAAGTATTGTCGTCAGGCGAAGAAAACGTCTCCTCGATGTTAAGAATTGCACTTCAAAATATTAATTCTATCTCAAAATACGACGAGAGTATTGACAATCTTTCATCACGACTTGACAGTTGTCACATCGAATTGAAAGATATTGCACAGGAGATTTCTGCGCTTACCGAGAAAATCGATTTCGATCCCTCAAGACAGGAATGGATAAACGATCGTCTGAGTCAGCTATATACGCTTGAGAAAAAGCACCATGTAGGAAACGACACGGAACTCTTGCGGGTTATGTCGGAATATAAAGAGCAGCTGACACAGATCGATGACAGCGAAGAGATGCTTAGGGAAGCAAAAGAGAATGTAGATAAATATTACGAGAAATGTGTCCAACTCTCTGCCATCCTGACCAAAGAGCGTGAAAAGGCTTCAAAGGTTATAACAAAAGACCTGCTTCGAAGGCTTGCATCATTAAACATGCTTAACGCACAATTCGAAGTGAACATTTCTTCAAAGCAACTCTCTGAAAACGGAGCTGACAAAGTCACATTCATGTTCAGCGCAAACAAAGGTGTGCCAGTACAACCTATAACTGAGGTCGCATCAGGAGGTGAGATATCCAGAGTAATGCTTTCATTGAAGGCAATGATAAGCGATACCGTAAAGCAACCTACAATCATATTTGATGAAATCGATACTGGCGTCAGCGGACAGACTGCCGAGAACATGGCAAGGATAATGCTTCAAATGGCAAAAGCCGGAAGGCAGGTAATCAGCATTACGCATCTACCTCAAATCGCGGCAATGGGTGACAATCACCTGATAGTTAAGAAAATAGAGAACAATAACGGCACAGAGAGTAACATGCAGATGCTTTCAGACAAAGAACGTGTTTCAGAGATAGCACGCATGCTCAGCGGAAGCAAGATTACTCAAGCCGCAATAGATAATGCAAACAACTTATTAAAAATTAAAGAACAGGCATGAAACGAATATTTTTTATTGCGATAGCAGCAATATTCATCTCAGTAAATTCATTTTCACAATCATCAAATATACAAAAAACTGCAAAATCGGTATTTCTGCTCACCACATTTAAGGCAGATGGTTCTATCCTAGCCACAAGTCATGGTGTGTTCGTAAGCGATAATGGCGAAGCTATTGCTCCTTGGAAACCATTCGAAGGTGCTGACAGTGCAATAGTTATAACAACAGGTGGCAAAGCAATGAACGTAGATGTAATCGTCGGAGCAAACAGCATTTACGGTGTTTGTAAATTTAAAGTAAACGAAAAGACAACAGCTGCCCCTATCTCATCCACTAAGTTTAGTGCAAACGCAAAAGCATGGCTCACTGAGTATTCACTCAAAAAACCAAACATCAGACAGACATTGATAAAGGGGGCAGAAACTTTTATGGACAAATACTCCTATTACATACTCAGCACCGATGCCTCTGACGAGACAGGCGGATGCCCGCTACTAAACGACAGAGGTGAAGTGGTAGCACTTGTGGAACAAGCTGTAAGCGGAGGAATAGGGCATGCTGTTGATGCCAACTTTATCAACTCACTGACAGTAGATTCAAAGATGGCTGTTCACGACCCAAATCTTAGTAAAACGACTATCAGGACCCAATTACCAGCTAATGAAGATGATGCACTTATCACATTGCTATTGGCTGCTGAAGCATCTTCAGAGAAAAACTACAACAAATACATCGACGATTTCATTCGCATGTTTCCTAATAGTGTCGACGGCTATACGGCACGTGCTAGAAAACAACTTGCAGCTGAAAATATTGATGGGGCTGAAAACACTATGAAAGAAGCCGTAAGCAAAGCAACAGACAAGGCCAACGCACATTTCGAATTCTCAAAGATAATCTACGACAAAGTCGTTTACAATACCGATTCTACATTCTCGAAATGGACTCTTGAAAATGCTCTATCTGAAATCCGCGAAGCATATAACATTAAGCAAGACCCGACATATAAGCATCATGAAGCGCGGATAATCTATTCACAAGGCAATTACGAAGAAGCACTCGACATATTTACATCGCTGACAGCCACACCTATACGCAACAGCGAATTATTCTACGAAGCAGCACAATGTAAGCAGAATCTTAATGCTCCTCACGAAGAAATCTTGCAGTTGCTCGATAGTGCGGTAGCCGTATGCCCACAACCTCTCACAAACATATCAGCTCCATATTTCTTGGCTCGTGGAGAAGCCAGAATAAATGCTGGTCAGCTACGTCCTGCTCTTGCCGATTACAACAAATATGATACCCTCATGGTGGGTAATGGCGCGCCCGAGTTTTATTACAAACGCCATAAACTTGAAATCAGTCTGAAGCAATATCAGCAGGCACTCAACGATATCGCACATACAATACTACTCGCCCCGCGTGAGCCATTCTACATAGCTGAGATGGCGACTCTCTATCTGAAGGTAAACCAGCCTGAAAGAGCTATAAAATCATGCGATTTGTGTATCTCTGTTGATGAGAACTTTGCCGATGCCTATATCATCAAAGGACTGGCACAAATTCAAACAAATAATAAAGAGGAAGGGCTTAAAAATCTTGAAAAAGCACGCGAGTTAGGCGACGAACGTGCTCAAGGTCTTATAGAAAAATACAAATAACGGCCTGAAAATTTGCGAGAGAAAAATAAAAATCTTACTTTTGCAGGCCGAAAGGGTTCCGTAGCTCAGTTGGATTAGAGCAACTGCCTTCTAAGCAGTAGGTCTTGGGTTCGAGCCCCAACGGAATCACATTATGTCAAAGAGAGAGTGTTCTGCATGAAAACTCTCTTTTCTCATTTACACACCAGTAGTTTTAACATTCAAATGCCCATCTACGAAAAGTTTTTTCAGTACCTTTGCATAGTAAAGAATTAGCTAAATCGGAATTTATATGGAACACTTTAGCAGATTAAAGAAAATAGATGCCCACACACATATAGGGGCATTCGGCAGTCCTTTCAA
>CACZRN010000041.1 GCA_902783625.1 uncultured Prevotellaceae bacterium | reverse complement strand
TTATTAAGTTGAAAGTTGAGAGTTTAAAGTTGAAAGCTATATATGCTTGTTGTGCAAATAGTGAACTTTCACCTTTCACCTTTCACCTTCCTTTAGTCCCAGATGTTGTATTTCGGGTTCCAGATGTCATCCTCACCATCATCTTCAGGATTGTTCTCCTTACCGTCTGGCTCAAAGAAACTGTGAGCAATTAACTCAACATATTGCGCCTCGATTATCTCCGTAACGGGCTTAAAATATTCTTTTCTCATATCTTGGGTCCTCCTTTTACTTTACGATGATCTTAACTCCATTAACTACATAGATTCCGGCAGGTACATTCACAGTCTTGGTCTCACCAGCCTGCATGTCGACGTTCATGAAGTGCATACCGCTTGTGTTGTATATCTTCACTTTGTTGTCGATTGCCGATGTAATGGTGATAGTACCCTTACCACCCATGATACCTGTATCAATGCGCTTTGTCACGTCGGTAATACCGGTTGGTGTTCCATTGCCTTCGCCGAAGTAAATCTCGAAGCTTGAAATCGCAGAGGTGAGTGCACCTGTAGCATATACTGCGCGGAATGGATGGAGACCAACGAATTCGTGAGCAGCATCGAGGTCGCCAGAGCTTACGAACTTGTTCTGAGCAAAGTAGAATACTACCGGTGTCTTTGCAAGTTTCTTACCAGAGAACGATCCCTTGCTTGTGAAGTTGTAAGGCTCACTAGAAGGATTTTCTCCTCTTGAAGAAGTACCAGATGCGCTCTCACCTGTAAAGGTATAGTCGCTGGCCATCGATGTTGTAGGTTCGATGGTAGCACCGCGCTGGGTGATGACGAATGATGTAGTTTCTCCTTCTGTTTTCTTGAGAACCTTCACTATGTAAGGAGTATTAGCTTTGGTGGTCTTTGCTACCTGGACGTTGGGGAAGAATGCGTAGGTCACGTTGTCCTCCACGGGATAACCTGCCGGTGCTTCGTCGCTCAGGCAGTTGGTAGCCTGCATCTGGTGGAGCGAGAATGCCGGAGTAGATTCTTCACTTTCAATAGCACCACCTGAGTTAATGATTAGGTTCTTGTGCTGTCCATTTTCATCTACAAGGATGTTGAATGGCATAATGATTGAAGCACTTGTTACCTTTCCGTTCTTGGCATTTGTCAACAGACGCTCATACTTCACATACTTAGAAGCGTCAATAGAAATCTCATATGGTGAGTAGAACGGCTCTTTGTCGGTCAGGATGATGTTGTTAGATGCCTTGAACTTTCCAGCACTTACTTTAGCGGCGACATTGTTATTGCTTGCTGATGTTCCTTCTGGCAAGAATATCAGGCAGTTCTTTGCATTCGTGTTAGAGTAATCCTGTGGAGTTGATGGACCACCTGGTGTTGCAATTTCATAAACACCTGCCATTTGGCTGAAGTCAAGATAGAGCAGTTTATTGGCATTGTCAGGCACATCGGTATGGCCCTTGTCGTCCACACCGTTAGTAATACACTTGTTAATCATCTTGAAGATCTCCTGTGTGCTTGAGTAACCAGGCTTAGGCTTCTGTGCAGTACCTGCATTTGCAGTTACGATAGCACCATAGAATTTATCATCGCCGCCGCTGTAGTAGGTATTATTATAAATAGGAACGAATTCTACTTCTGGCTCGTATGTAGCCGACTGTACGTGTACATCCATCTCATAGAATGCATATGCACGGTGCTGTACAGCTGTGGTCGGAGCAATGTTGTATCGAGTCTCGTCGGTGGTGAACACGTAGCGGACTTTATTCTGGTCAGTTGCAGTTACAGTAAAATTCAACTCTTCAAAAGCACCGTTGTTAGGTGTTGTACCATAGCTTTCGAGAGAGAATGCATATTCTTTTAGTGTACCGCCACTGGTTCCTACCTCGTCAGCGTTGTTGAACTTAAACTTCTTAGTGCCTACGGTACCTACCTTTTGGCGCTCTTTCGTTGCATTTGCAGCCTCGCTTACTTTGTTATATATATTATTGCTTGAAGTTCCGAATTCGTTGTAATGTGCTGACTTCACAAAGTTCAGACGTGAATTATTAGCGCTTGAACCACCTGTGTAGGTGTTGTCAAGATATTCATTTTTCAGATTTTCGAAGGTGATTGCCACGCTGTGACCTTCACAATCAGCTGGCAGATGGAAATAGAATGTTCCACCGCTTACGCTAAAGTCGCTGGCGTCAAAGCCCTCGCTCATTCGCACTGCAGTCTGAACCTCATCTTGGCAAACAACATCCATATGACTGAGATATGGGTCGAGAGCCTGCAGGGTAAGCGTAGCGCGTACGAAGCCGATGCCGGTAACACCGAACTTCACGGCGTCGTTGTTCAATCCAGTGAGCGGGTAACTTCCTTCACCAGTAACATTCACATCTTCAATTTTGGATCCATCCTTGCCGTATATAGTCAGAGTGAAATTATCAACGGAAAGGTCTTCCATTGTGTTTGAAATATTAGTGATATAGGCATTGCTACCTGTGGTATTGCTTACAAGTGCAACGTTGTCCCAGGAATCGCCTGAGAAACGTATATAATAATCTGGCCATCCTTTCTGATAGATGTTTCCATTTTCATCAATTGCGAAGCGCTCCGATTCAGCAGGCTTAGTACTTTGTACTCCTGCGTATGCTTGGTTGAATACGAGGTAGTATCCATTGCTGCTTCGGATGTAGCCATCAGCATCCATCGTCCATTGCATCCGCCTATTATTTCTTGTTTCCCAGCTTACGCTATTACCATTGGTGTAAAGATAGTAGTTTGTGGTATATCCATAAGATGTATAATCATATCTGATATAGAATGTGCGTTCACCGACTACAGCTTCATTCGTATATTCTATATTTGCACCAACGATGCGGTAGCCTACGGGCACCTGTGTACCGTCGGATACTTCTACAAAGTTAGGTGATTCGATGTAGTACACCTGCTCTTTGTTTGCGTTGTTCGCGTCTTTTACACCTCCAACTTTGAAGTAGTTGCCTACAGAGGAAATGGTACCGGCTTTGGTGTCGACTACTTTTCCAGATATTCCGTCGATGCCGGTGCCATCTTTAATGGATTCAGCCTCATAAAGGGTGAAGTTTCCCTCAAGGTCAGTGACATTTGCAGAACTATAGCTCACACGGCTGACGCCATTATACGTCTCTTTTGAGATTCTACCGAAGTCAACCCTACTTGTTGGGAATGGAATATCGACAGCACTGACGTTGGACACTGCTGTCACAGGAGCAACAGGAGTGTAGTTTTCCTCGGCAGTGAAGTAGAATTTTGCATTTTCTAGTGTTATGAGTGCACGATGACCATTACCACTATCATAGGGGTTTTGCAGTTTGAAATATAACACATTGCCCATATCGCCCTCTGTCATCTCAGTGCGGGAAATTGTTTCTGAACCGCTGCCAATGGTGACATCTCTATAGTTAGTATATGTGGCAAAGTCGCTGCCAGTTTCTCCAAAACGTGTAGTACCGCTTTGATTGAAGTCAACGCTTGTGCCACCAGTGCCACTGAGTGTTTTAGTCTCACCGCTCTTCGAGAATGTTATAGAGTACTGAGTGAAACGATAGCCTTTAGGCAGTGAAATAGATACATAGCAGGTAGGATAATTTGAATATCCTTTTGCTATTTGCATCTTCTCGCCGTCGTTACTGATAAAAAGGTTGTTGGCAGGGTTGTCGAGCTGCATATTGGGTGTCAGATCCGTTGCATCAGCAACTGTGAGCACCATTGATAGCTGCTCATGCTGCCATGTGGCAAATCCGCCACATTTGAAGAATGTGTCGTAATCTGAAGATCCCTGGGGTCGAGCAGCGACAGTGCTACCATTCTTTCCGTTGATAGTCACATCCTGTCCATACACTGTTGTGCCGATTGTCAGCAGAACAGCAAAGATGAAAAAGAATTTTAAATGTTTCATACTATAATACTGTTTATAATTAATAATTAATTTTTGTATTTTCTTTTTACCGTCTCTGCCTCTTCTCAACGATGAGGGCGAGCACGGAGATGATGTTTTTTAGCTTTTCTCACTTTTTATGCGGAAAATGCGCTTCGCCCACTATAGTGGAGCGTAGCACTATTCCCACGAGTGCAAAATTACTGCAAATGTATGTTACCCACTTTGGTAAATGTGACATTCGATATGGTAAATGTGACATTTCTGCACTTTTTTACCATAATAATGGGTATTTGTCGCGTGATTGTGGACATTTTGTCCTGCTTCTTTCGCGAGTGGTGAGGATAATCCTTTTTCCCGTTTTTTTGTCAAACCACCTTACGCGTATGCGTATATATTTATTGTGGTCACCTGTTTGCAGTGCTCTCACTGGGTGAGATTATACAATTTGCACAATTTGGGCGCAAAATTAGTAAATTTCTAAAAAACTACAAAATATTTGTTACGTTTTTGTAATTTTCTCATTCAATCTTATCACTAAAGTCAAAAATGTCAAAGCTTCACTGCGCCTACAGCAACGGCTAAATGATAAGTGATAGATGATAAATCATAGCAATCCGCGTGGATTTTTATTATTATCCCGAAAATGTCGAAAACACCGAAAGGATACGAAAATTTTCGTGTATTTCGTTATTTTTGTTTGTTTTACCTTACGCTTCGCACGGTGACCGTTGGTTCGGAATCTAAAATACTTTCGTCTTTTTCGTATTCTTTAGTGATCAAAAAAAAAGTTTCCGAAAACATTCGAAAAAACCTAAACCAATCCGAAAATAGGTTTTAGTATCTTTTTGTCTTGTTTGTTTTGTTGTTAAGAAACAACTAAAATATTTTAGGATACTTTCTCTACCACCCCAGCCCCTCCTTATCATGGAGGGGAACTGCTACTTGCTCGTTGCTTGAGAAGGAACACTGCACAGATAAGTCTCATCTCGGAGCTTCCCCTCCATGATAAGGAGGGGCTGGGGTGGTAGAGATATTTAAAAAGAAATGTGCTAAGTGTGATATCACTACAAAAAATTTTGCTAGCAAATTTTTCATTAGAGAGGCTTCCTATTGTCATTAAAGAGCCCATTTATTCGAAAATTTGCTAGCAAAATTTTTTGTAAGGAATGTCAGGGGACAGAGTTAACGAATAACTCTATGCTCTACACTCTACATTCTACGCTTCGCCGTTGGCGACTAGACTATCGTTGCAGTTGCTGTGCAGCGTTACGGATGAGGGCGCCGGTGTCGGTGTCTTTGCCTGGGTCCCACGGGAGGAAAGGCTTCAGAATTTCATCGACGTTGATGCCTTGCTGACGGAGTATGCGCACCTTCTCGTATGCTTGTATACCCTCTACCAGTCGCTGCATGCGTATGCTTGTGGCATCGGGATATACGAGGAAGCAGTCGCCAGATGCCCATGTGCGGAAGCGACTGTCAGTGCATGGGTTCTCCACCCAGCTGTTGTATGCCCAGCGCAGATATCCGTCGTAGTCGATTGCGGCAGCGTGCCATCCGATATATGCCGACTCTGCCGGTGGCGAGAAGGTGAAAGTGTTTGGTCTTTCGGGTGAGCAGCAGGTGTAGAAGGTGACTGGCTTACCTTCTGCGTGGCGACGGCTGACGATGCCGTTGTCTATCTGCTGGTAGGCGATGCCTACACTGATGTCGTGTATCTCGTCGATAACTTCTGGGAAATAGTTGAACGCTCCCTCAAGTCTATAGCCCGGGTCGGCACGCTTAACGATGTCGTATGCAGCGCGCAGCTGGTCGGTGGGTCGCTCGTCCATTGCGATGCATGTGCGCGAGAACCATCCTTTCTGTTTCAGATGTGCGGCAAAATCGCGGAGGAAGGGTAGGATGAAGTCTTCATACTCTTTCTGTCCCGGCTGGCATGCCACGTACTTGACGCTGTTGGATGCCATGTCGTAATAGTCGAAGCGGTAGTGCCATGGCACGAGTGTGTAGCAATCGATCTGCTTGTCGATGCCGAGGCTCATCATAAACTCCACCCAGCGGTCGAACACCTCATAGTTGTATTTCCATTCTCCTCCGATGGTCTTCATCTTTCCTATCATGCTCTCGAACGGGTCTTGTGTCTGTCCGTTCCATGGGCGTTCGATTATTGAGCATGTGATGACTTTCTGTCCTGCGTCGGCGAGAGTCTTCATTACAGGGCGCATACGCTCGAAATGTTCCTTGCTCCACAGCGGTACGTTGAAATAGCGTGCCACTGCATAGGGGTTCTGCCATAAGTCGAGGTGGAATTTCCAGTCTTTCGGTTCGGGGAGAAGCTGTTCGCTCACGCTGACTGTATAAGGGAGCACAGTCTTCTTTCCGTCGCAGGTGATGGTTACCTGACCGTTGTATCGTCCGGCTTTGGTGTCGGCGGGTATTTTTATCTCGAACCACACGGGGCGTGTTGTTTTTCCATCTACGCTGAACGTGTTGCACTGTAGTAGTCGGTCGGCAACGAGGGCAGAGTCGCTGCGCGATATGTTGTCGGCCATGACGTAGGTGGCCATGAATGTGCGTATGTTATTGGCGCTGATTGTGTTACGGCCCGCTTTTAAGTCACTGACAGAGATGTCGACACGATTGATTTTCTTCGGTGCGGTGACAAATGCTTGGGCATTGATGCGCTCCCCTCGCCATGCGTTGAGTTGCAATTTCTTTGTTGCGCCCGTTGCTGGCAGGCTCCTTGAATATCTCTTGTCTGTTGTGCCCCATGCCACACAGGTGGTTTTCACGGTGTTCCATTGATTTTGGTCGCCTGGGTATGGGTCGGCGAGTTCGTGTTGTGCCGCTGCGTTAAGACAGAAGCACAGCAGAAGGGAAGTGATGATGTTTTTCATATTTTCTCGGGGATTTAGGGTTGCTAGGGTGAATAGGGTGACTAGGGTTACTATTCGAAATAGAAGCATAGCGAAATCATCTTCGAGTGAGCTTGGTTGACAGAGTTGGTGTATGCCTGCATTGCCGGGTTGCGCAGGTTCTCGCCGTGCTTCTTGTCGAGGCAGTCGGTGAGTCCGAGCATAAACTTCAGTTCGGGGCGCAGTTTGAAGAACTGCATGTAGAAATCGCATCCCACGCCTATTTCGAGGAATGTGTCGTAGCGTTTCAGCTTCAGGTAGTCGTTGTCGCGTCCCGAAAGGTTTATCATCGGATTAACACCCAGCATGAGGTATGGTCGGTGGTTGTTGAACCGCGGTGCTGCGAAGATCAGGTCTACGGCTGACGAGATGTAAGCCGTCTTCATGTTCTGCCGCTCCTCGGTGTATTCCTGCTCTGTGCTCTGCGGGCGGAAGTTGTGGAAGGTGAAGTGTCGTGTTCCGAAGTATAGTGCCGGTGCTATGCGCAGTTGGAAGTGGGTACTCAGTCGGAACTCTCCGAGCACGCCCACGGTGAATCCCGGGTCCCAGCGGTCTTGGTCGGCAGTGACGAGCGACTCATAGACGGTGCCATCCTCATCGGTAATAGTGAGCGGACCAACGTTGTTAAGCTCGATGTCCTGCAGATGTGTGCCGATAATCACTCCGAAGTGGAATGGGCGCAAATCGGCATACGGACGATTTTGCACCGTCCGGTCTTGTGCCGATGCCATCAACACGATGACCACGGCAACCATAAGTGATTGAATTCTTTTTGACATGTCAATTATTATAACGATGTTTTTCGGAGTTTATTGTTTTCGGCTTTGTTTTGTTTTTTCGATTCTTCTGTAATATAAGATATTTTTCCGAGACATCGGCGTTGAGGTATGGGGTAAACAAAAAAGCGGAGATACGAAAAACGCATCCCCGCTTTAACTCTTCAGCCGTATATCTTATGGAAGGCTGATTGCTTCGTTAGGACAAACATCGGCACAAGTTCCACACTCTGTGCAGATATCTGGATCAATTGAATACTTCTCGCCCTCAGAGATTGCTCCTGATGGACATTCGTCAATACATGTACCGCATGCGATACAATCGTCGCTAATTACGTATGCCATAATGTTTTGTTATTGTTTTATTTGTTAATAATTTCTCACTCGAAGCAGGATGATACCTACTTTTTGTTGGTGCAAAGGTACAAAAGTTATTGATAATACCTAATAATTATGAGATTTTTTTTGATATTTTTTTAAAAACATATCCTCTCGGCATGGCGAAACAATGACTGCCACACCCACGGCGACACCCATTGCTACGGATTATCTGCCTTTCTCGAACTTTAATTTCATCTTACCGACATATATGGCGTGTTTGCCGTTTTGATCGTCGGGGATTGCCTTGCCGTCGGTATTGTCGATGTATCGCAACTGTTCGAAATAGGTGTGCGAGTGTCCGCCGAGTACAAGGTCGATGCCTTTCGTCTTGGATATCAGGTTCTGGTCGCCGGTGTCGTCGTTGAGCCATCCGAGGTGCGACAGGCAGATGACGATGTCGCATTTCTTTTCATTGCGCAGGATGGTCACCATCTTTTTTGCTGTTTCCACCGGGTCAAGGAATTTCACTCCAGGACAGTTCTTAGGATCGACAAGTCCATCGAGTGCCGGCGACAGTCCGAACACTCCTATGCGCAGTCCTTTGCGTTTGATGACGACGAATGGTTTCACCGCATCCTCGGCCACGGTGCCCGTGAAGTCGTAGTTTGCGCAGACGATAGGGAATTGTGCCATTCGGAAGATGCGTGCCATATTGTCGAGACCGAAGTCGAATTCGTGGTTACCGATGGTAGCGGCATCGTAACGCATGCGGTTCATTAGTTTTATCTCCACATCGCCTTTGTACATCGAGTAGTACGGTGAGCCTTGCGAGAAGTCGCCACTATCGAAGAGCAGCAGGTCGGGGTCGATGCTCCGCTCTTGCTTTATCGCCTCAACGCGTCGGAGATATCCCCCACGGTCGGCGAGGGTAGTGTCGGCAAGGGTTGCTGCCAACGGGAAGATACAGCTGTGGGTGTCGTTGGTGTGAAGTATGGTGAGCTCTTTCTGCGCCGCCACAGAGAGGGATGTTATTATGCAGATGATTAGGATAAGCGTCTTTTTCATAAGTCGATGGTTTTTTATTGTATTACTAAATGACATTGTGACGTTTGTGCCTTATTTTATTATGGATTCTGCACTGTTACTCGGCCTTCGATTGGCGCATCGACGGCGATGCCTGCCTCTTCTTTCTCGCGGAAATAATCCATGATGATGAATCGCACATTGTTCTCATTTTCCTGTGGCGACACCACGTCGGTCTTGTCCTTGAATGCCCCCATGCCGTCGTTGCCCTGTGCCACATAGTCGAGAGTGGCGATGCGGTATTTCACTTTCGGATCGACAGCCTTGCCGTTGACGGTAGCTGACACCAGTTTTCCTTCGGGCGTGATTACCATTCTCACCCCATGACTCACGCATTCACCTCCTCGTGCTGCCATTTGCGAGAACAGTTCGATTACCTTTTCGCCGGTCATTGTGAGGAAACAAATCTTGTTTTCGAACGGTGCCACGTTGATTACATCGCCGTAGGTGACTACTCCCTCAGCAAATGATGCACGTATGCCTCCCATGTTGTACACTGCGAAGTCGGGTGTCTCGTTGAACTTCTTGCTTCCCCAGAGCAGTATGTCGGGCATGAGGTTCGACAGTTTCCCTTCTGGTCGTTTTGGCTCGAGATAAGAGGCTGCATGTCCCACAACGGGACTCATGGTGCTGTCAACCTTCTGCTTGTATGGTGCGATGAATGCCATGACATCAGCATCGGGTGTGGCATCGTAGCGGTTGTCGATGAGCAGACGAGTGCGACTGATGTCGCTCATGTGGTAGGGTGTGTGGCACGCGCCCAACACGAGGGCAAACAGTGCCGCGATAAATATTGATTTCTTTGTCATCTTTTATTCCTCTTGTGTTGCAGGTTGTGGTATGTCTTCCTGCTGTGCAGGTTTCTCAATATTCTCAGTCGGTGCATTTGGTTCGGTTTTCTCTATATTCTCAGTCGGTGCGGCGTTTTCGGTGACCACGGTGTTCACCTCTGTCACAGAGTCGTTCTCGGCTTTTGGCTCCTCCTCTCTCTGCTCTCTCACCTCAATGCTTGGGCGCTCACCTTTGTCGGCCTCAATCACCTTTTCGGCATCTTCGTAAGTGGAGTCGCTGTCGGGATACGCTCGTCGGTTCTCGAAACTTTCTCTGAACTCACCCTTCAGTTTCTGTTCCTCTTTAATGCCTTCGCAGTTTCTCACAAGCCACAGCATGAACAAGATACCGAATATCACCAGCATTGTTATGGCCAGCGGGTTTCGGCGTATATTGCTGTCGCGATTACTGCTGGGTTGTTGCGGAGCTGCTGCAGGAGTTTCCTCTTCTTCAACAATGGTCGCAGGTTCGCTTTCGAGTGCATCGTCGTCAGTGTCAGGAGCTGTTTCTACTTCTTTTTCGGAAGTATCGTCATCAGCGTCAGGAACATACTCTGGCTCTGCTGCAGGGACATCCTCCTCTTCAGCATTGGTCGCGGGTTCGCTTTCCAAAGCATCATCGACAGCGTCGGTGGCGGTCATTTCATCGGGAACTATCCGCTGCTCCTGCTCTTGGGTATCGTCGGGCTGCACTATCTGTGGGTCTTGAGTCTCGTTTTCCATAATGTAGTCTTGGGGCTATGTAGAATAATGATTTTGTAAAGCTATAACAGGGCAAAGTTATTATTTTTTTCGGAAACGACAAAAATGCGACATGTTTTTTACGTTTTTTACCTGCCTTTATTTATTAAATCTTCGTTGAATGTCGTCAGTATGCGGCTTTGATTCAGCTACTATTTGGCCATAATACTGCCGTAGCCAACATTGTCCGAGATGTCAGCCTGCAGGGTTTCTGATGCCTGATGTGTGCGACAAAATGACATATCGACACTGCTGCCAGTGCGAAAAAATGTCGTTTGGCACGCAGTTTGTTATTTTAAAGATGTGCGACATGATAGTATGCGCACGTACATTTTTATAATTTATAATTGAATAACAAAAAAATAGATAAGAATTATGGGAAAGATTATTGGAATTGATTTAGGTACGACTAACAGTTGTGTTGCCGTTTTCGAAGGTAACGAACCAGTTGTAATTGCCAACAGTGAAGGCAAACGCACCACTCCGTCGGTAGTGGGATTTGTAAAGGACGGTGAGCGTAAGGTGGGCGACCCCGCCAAGCGTCAGGCAATCACCAACCCTAAGAACACCGTGTACTCCATCAAACGTTTCATGGGTGAGACCTACGAGCAGGCACGTAAGGAGGCCGAGCGTGTACCATTCACCGTGGTAAACGAGAACGGATATCCGCGTGTAGACATCGAAGGACGCAAGTACACTCCGCAGGAGATTTCGGCTATGGTGCTTCAGAAGATGAAGAAGACCGCAGAGGACTACCTCGGACAAGAGGTTACCGATGCCGTCATC